>JALDXL010000044.1:0-11697 GCA_032155045.1 Nitrososphaerales archaeon | reverse complement strand
ACATACAATCTTCATAGGATGCTAAATTTAATTATTATTAAATGGATTCTACAGAACCACAAGTTTAATAATCATATAATTGGGTGTTAGAGGCTACAATAACACCCTAATGAGCGAAAGACGATAGAGGACAGTAGCAATCAATAGTAAATGGTGGTTGAATAAAAAACTGTTGATTTTTTAATAATGATTCTTCAGAAGTTATAGTTCAATTTAATCTTTCTAGATTCACTTTAATTTTATAATATTGAATTTTTAAACAAATTAAACGTATTTGTACAAACAGAATTAATTATTCACTTTCTTGAATAGTTCTCAATATTCATAGATTCAATTATCCATTCAAGGTATTTAGTAATTTTAATAATACTTTTAGTATCAATCCTGCATTTGCAGATAATCAAATATGATTAAACATATGCATAGATTTTAAACCAATGCGATTAATCTGTAAACCCGTTGATTTGTTAATATTTATAATCATTATTCTAAAGTATTATATTCATCATATTTATAGAATAGATATTTAAGCAGATTTTCTACATCTTGAGAAAAATTATATTCTATTATAGCAATAACGATATTGAGTGTTCAGGATTAAAGTTATCCTTTATTATTATCATTATTATTATTTCTGAATGGTTTTGTCATATCAATAACAATATTGTAGCAATTTTTACAAATAATTCTATTTTTAAAATTTTTTTTTATAATTTATTCTCATCTTTTTCATCACAATATAAACATTTAATATAATCAATATCTTTTGGTACTTCCACATCTATCACAACTTGAAATATTATAAATCCTTAACAATAAATTGATTTTTAAATTTTCTTGTATATATTATAGATATAATTCCATATTTCTAATTATAAAATTTAAAATACTTCAACCAATTCAGAGAAAAAAATCACATCATTGTTAATGATGATTAAAAGTAAAAAAAATAATAAAAATAAAGTTAACTTCTTATTTTATAGAAAATAAATAATTCTATAATTAAAATTGATTAACGATTTTACTATATATTTTTTTCAATTTTTTCAAGATCTTTTTAGTTTACCTAACACTTTTCAAAGTGATATTGTTACTTCAGTAATTGCATTATTTGTTGTAATTGATCCAATAGGAAACATACCTGTATTCATAGCATTAACTAGAAAATTAGAAAAAGAGGAGCACAAAGCTGTATCCAAAACTGCTATTCTCACTGCTGGTATTTTGCTACTTATTTTTGGCGTTGCAGGTTCACAAATTTTACAGATTTTCGGAATAACCATATTTAGCTTTATGATTGCAGGTGGAACATTATTGTTTATAATCGCGATCGAATTATTAACATATGGCGAATGGCGATTTATAGGGAATGTTAAAGAAGAAGCTGGTGTTGTTCCTCTTGCTTTTCCGTTATTGGCAGGGCCAGGAGCAATTACCGCTGTTATAATATCATACCAAACTTCTGGATTTGTAATTACCGTTCTTTCAATAATAATTGTATTAGCAATTACATATCTAATTTTACGAATGGTTAATCCAATCTACAAAGTTCTTGGTAATCGAGGAGCTATGATAGTATCTAGAGTCTTTGCAGTTATCATAGCTGCGATTGCTGTTCAATACATAGTTGAAGGAGTAAAAAACCTCTTCTTAGCTTGAATTAAAGAATACAAATTATATATTATTTCATAAATAATATAAAATAAATAAAAGTGATATTGTTAGTTAATTTTTAGCTAATTCGATAATTCTATAATGATTCAGATAATTGAATATCTGCTTAGAAAATAATATGCATATACTATTCTATTAAATATTATGTATAAAATTAGTTTTTAATAATGTATTAGTAAATGAACAAAATCATATTGAGATGATTCGTCAGTGTTAGAATTAGGGTTAAAATTATTATTTGTAGTTTCTATTCTTGATGTTAAATCAGTATTGAGAAGATTATTGATGTTTCACTTGGTAATATAATATCTATAACAATATTCAAGTTGCATCATAATCTCTAAATTCAAATTTTGAGTCACTCTACCTTAGGTTGCAATTTGAGTAGTTTTTTCCGTAACTCTTCTATTCCCATCATTTATGGAAATATCGAAATTTTTAATTGGAAAAAAACCTTTCCAAAACGCTAGGTAATGAAAGTCCACTAAAAGTTATTTTATCTCCTGTATTATTCGAATCTAAAATTGGAACAGTTTGAGCAGTATGAGTAGGTATTGTAGTATTTAAGAATACGATTTAGATTTGAAAATTATTCACATCGTGGACAATTTGCTGATTTTAATTTGATTAAATAATTTCCTTTTTCTGATTGCTTTTCCAAAAGAACTAACCTGATTGCCAATCTTCTGCAAGCTCGGATTAAAAAAAACTTGTTTTACTATAAATACAGGAATTACAATGCACCGCACCCTAGTAATACCATAATTAGAGCATATATCCGCTTGTTAGATAATGATCAACATTTAATATAAGTGATAGCGAACCCGAGATCATAAAAATAAAGATGAAAATCTTATTTTATATAATTTGTTATTATTTTAATCTATAAAATAATATTAAAAGTTTAATTATTTTCAAAAAAATTTATAATATTTCTATTTTTATAGAAATCAAAGAACTATTTCCATAGGAGTATAAAATACTTATAAAAATTACCTAATATATTTATGTATATATATAGTATAAAATACTTCATTGTGTATGCTCAAATCCCTAGATAAAGAGGTGAAACAATTACTCTTTGGAATAATATTATTAACTTCGGTTTCAATAATATTTTTGAGTTCATATATCAATGTGAAAGCTCAAGAAGGAAATATTTTGAAATTATCTGATATATCAGCTAATTTCAAAGCTCTATTTATCAATAATCAAACTATAACCAATGGAACACAAACAGTAATAGAT
The DNA here is from genome assembly GCA_032155045.1 of Nitrososphaerales archaeon. Classification (GTDB taxonomy): domain Archaea; phylum Thermoproteota; class Nitrososphaeria; order Nitrososphaerales; family Nitrososphaeraceae; genus TH1177. The sequence goes on along the minus strand of JALDXL010000044.1, from coordinate 8,775 downwards.
TCTCTTCAGAATGAATTACAAAGTCTTTCTAACAAAGCTTTGGAAAATCTTCCGAGAGGAAGTACACTTGTTGCAAATTTAGGAAATATCGATGTACAAATGTACCAGTTAGAGCAAATTGGAAAAATAATGCAAAATGGATTTATGAATAACCAAACTTCTTAGCTACTTCATGATAAGGACTAATCAGTAGTAGATTTAAGTTAAAATTTTACTTATTTATTATTTTCACTATAATTTTTGCTTAGTTAATATCCTATTTTCCTTTAATTCATCATTAAAATTTTTTTCATCGAAATCAAAAAAGTGGTTGGATTAAGTTTTTTTAAATTACTTTAAAAATAACCTTAAATTCCTGTTAAATCAATGATAATTTGAATCCTTTGAAGAATAGAATAGTTAAATAAAAAAGTAACCCTATTTTTAATAAAATTATGAGTGCAGTTAGCGAAATCATGCCAAAGAAAAATATTGTGAGCATCCAGTCAAATTCTGATTTAACTGCCTTAGATCTATCTAAATTAATGGTAAAACATAAGATAGGTTCGATTATTGTGACAAATTCTGATAATTTTCCGGTTGGGATAATAACAGAACGCGATATAATAAAAAAAGTTTGTTCGAGAAATACTTTACCTACAGAAATAAAATTTAAGGAAATAATGTCGTCTCCAGTAATTACAATCATGTCCTATGATTCCATTGAGACAGCGGCACAACAAATGAGTAAAAATAGAATTAAACGACTTCCAGTTTTGGAGGATAATCGAAAAATTGTTAGTATCATTAGTATAACAGATATAACTAAACATTTATCTAAAATTTTGGTCGATGAATATAAGAGATTTGGAGTTTTAAAATCTATTATTGAATATGATTAGATTTTTATGTACTATTGAATTAATTGAATATTTATCCTTCATTATTTAGACTCAATATTTACATTGTTATTTTCTAATATACCATATATGAAAATTACCTGAACCGCATATGTTAATTAAATATACAATTTATCTATTTGTGTTTAATTAAACCAGTATTTGTTTCATAGTATTATTTTGGAAATATATTTCATAATGTCATCCATTTTATTAATAATCAAATAATTTTCACTACTAATATAGATAATTCAAAGTTTTTCGAGCAATGGACCTAGTTTCTCTTGTGTATTAGCGATATGAGGTTGCTTAAAGTGTCCTCTATCGCTAGTTGTTTAATCCAAAGCTCATCGAACATTAAAATTAGAGAATTCTCAACTGATTTACGAAGTACATATGAGATATTTCCAAGTTCCTTAAGAGTTGGATGAATAAGTTCAATTAAAATTTTTCTAATTCTGATTCTTTTCCTTTTTTTGCCTCTAGAAATAGATTAATTGTCGGATTACATTCCTTGGTCTCTTCAAATTTTTTGATATTTTGTAGTTTCCATATTTGCTATTTTTTGTCATAATTATTATTTTTTATCTTAACTATATCATTGATCTATATTTTTATTTTCGTCAGTAATTCTTTTGTTATGCTAGATTTAAATCATTAATGACATATCTTTAGTATATGAAATGTAATATTTGTGCTGTCGAAGATTTTGTTTTTCGATGTAATTACTGTAAACAATTCTTTTGTAATGAACATCGTCTACCAATAAATCATGATTGTATTGGTATTAATCAATATCTAGAAAATAGAAAAAAAACGTTGTCTTATGATAGTTTGCACAAAAATAGTTCATTTCGTAGTATCACCCAAATTATTAATTTACATTTTTCCAAAACAGAAATAAAACATCTTCTGATTGCTACATTTTTAGTTACATTAGTTGGAATGTCACTAAATAATTATCGTTATATATCAATCGAGTTTCTAGTAATTTTTATAATTGCTTTTTTATTTCATGAATTAGCCCATAAATTTCTAGCAAATTTTTATGGAAGTTGGGCCGAATTTAGAACAGAAATTTATGGTTTAATTATTACTGCAATTTCCGCAATCCCATTTATGCCTTTTAAATTTATTGCTCCTGGAGCAGTAATGGTTGGAATATCTGAAACTAGAAAATTAGGAAAAGTAGCTCTAATTGGACCGATGACAAATATAATTATGGGATTTATATTTCTCATAATTTCATATCACTATCAATATTTAATCTACTTCAGTATTGGTGCAAGTTTTAATGCATGGATAGCTATGTTTAATTTACTACCTTTTGGGGTATTAGACGGACAAAAAATTTTTAATTGGAATAAAATGGTATGGATTTTTACAATGGCTGTGACTATGATTTTGTTTATAGTGTCATATCTTTAGCATCAAAATAAACTGCAATTTTTAGATCCTATAGGATACATGACTATACATAAACAAAAATAAATTATTTAAAACAATATTTTTGCATTCACATACTAATAATTAATATATATCCAACATTGTAAAAATCGGTCTAAGGAGAACTTAGATATAGTCACTATAACTCCTCAGGCATTTAATTTATCAGTACACTAAAATATATTTTCACGACCTATCATGAACAATTCAATCAAGTTGTCTCTCATATATAATAATAATTTTGAACAGATATTTCATACTTATTAGTTTTTACGCTTGTTCAATTCTTGTTCTTCTTATTTTTTTTTATGTATAATTTTTACAATAAAATTCATAGTTATTATATACATTCAGTTAGTAATAAAAATTGTAATTTATATTAATGTAGTTAGATTTACAGAAGAGCATCATAGAAATTTTATATAACTTGTATGACAAAATAAAATTTGGGGTTTTAGAAATCAGTTATCTAATACTTGTACAAGTCCTGAATGACATTTAGTGCATTTATAATCTCCAAGGTTTTCATTGTCTACATTTATTATTACATACTCTTTACAACTACCACAATACATGATAGATCCTGCAGCAGTAAAATCCATATAATATATAGATAAAAGAATCTATTAAATTTGTCGATTATATTCCAAAAATTGACATTAGAGAATATTTATTTGACATTATCTTCTGTCAATTTAAAGTTTAAAAATTCATTGCAATATATTTTACTGTTTTTATCTTGTGTTATCTCATTTTTCTTTAGAACAATAGAGATTCTAGGGACACTAAATGTTAAATAATGGAGTCAGATTCGAACCCTTTTATAGTGCTCTTAATTTAACGATAAATGAGTATTAGACTTAAGAAATAGAACATTCACTATTCTAGTTTTGTATTCTTTGTATTTGTACTATCTTTGGTTGAGTTTAGAGATGCTTATAAAACGTTAGATATATTTGATGATGAGAAATGAAGTTATGTTTATTTATGGAATTATATTCAAAGATTTGATTCTTTTCAAATCTACAAAAAGAAAAATGATTTCATGCTTCATAACAGATGAAACCGTTTTTAGATAAATAATCTACATTTTTTGCTAAGGATTTGTATTAAGTCCCTTCCTATTTCTGAAGTCTACATTTCTAGAGAAGCGTGTTTATAGCAGAAAATTTTATCCACTCTTTTAATAGATAAATGGAAAATATACGGTTTATGATGAAGTATGTAATGTACTGAAACTGAAGTATTATTTACACTCATCATTAGAAAACAGTTTGATGGAAAGACCACATCAATGCTTCAAAGATAGAATAAAAAGTTTTGAAAACTATTATCTATGCATGCAAAATGAATTCAATCTATTTCATGTACATAACCGAGACCAATACTTACTTCAACATATAATGATACAACACCAATCTATAATGATTGAGTTAAAGGAGATGAGAATACTATCTTAAATTAAAAAAATCCAAAAAAGTAATATAATGATATTTATTTTCATACATTCTATTTGTTATATTCTCAATTTCTTATTGTTGCTAGTATAGATATTGGGACTTCTAAAATATAATAAAGATTTACATTTATTTATGTTTGGATAATAAAATCAATATTATCTATTATTTTTTTTACGATAAAATTATTATACATAAAATATGTTTACTTCGAAGATATTTAAATTTATTTAGTATATTTGTAGTAAATATTAATTTCTTTAATAGGAAGCTTATTATATTTTTTACATCTAGATATAATTTTTTTTATTTAATGTTATTTATAGTAGACAAAAGAAAAATATGAATAAATATCCGTAAATAAGTTTTAGAAATAGGATAAAATAATAGTCAAAGTACATATCACTCAAAATCAATTCAAATTGAATATGAACAAATTTCTTATTTTTATCGTAAATTAACGAAAATCCAATACGAAAGAAAAAATAGATCAGATTGTTTAATATTAGAATACTAAATAATTTACATTAAGTACAATGTCTTGTATTACGCTTCCTAATTCTAATGAATCTCATGAATTATCACTTAAATATAATTTTAAGGAGTGGATGATTGCTCGTTATATGTCCTTCATTCCAGAGGTAGAAAAATTTCTTGAATATATTAACAATAATGAACCTAATCAGTATATCCGTGTAAATACATTAAAAATAGATATTGATTCTTTAAAACAAAAATTATTAGAAAAGGATTTCATACTAAAAAAATCTCCGTTACCTGAAGTTTTTCTTGTTATAAAATCAAAATTTCCTATTGGAGCTACTTTAGAATATTTATCTGGATATTATTACATTCAAGATCTTAGTTCATGTTTTGCTGTTGAATGTTTAGATGTAAGAGAAAATGATAAGGTTCTAGATATTGCTGCTTCTCCTGGAGGAAAAACATCTTTTATAGCTCAAAAAATGAATAATAATGGAATTATTCTAGCACTCGAATCTAATAAAAATCGTTTAAGAAAGCTTATGTTTAATCTTTCAAGATGTGGTGTAATAAATACAGTAATCTGGAATATAAATGGAGAAGAAATAACGAATTATAGTTGCAAGTTTGATAAAGTATTACTCGATGCTCCATGTTCTTGTGATGGGATTATTCAAAAAGATCCTTCAAGAAAAAGTACATATTCAAAGGAAAATATTACATTTTGTAGTTTTAGACAATCCCAAATGATTGAAGCAGCACTTAAAGTGATAAATCCTGGAGGATTATTAGTTTATTCAACATGTTCTATTGCACCTGAAGAAAATGAGTTTATTATAGATTCAGTGATCGACAGATTTGATATTACTGTGGAGCGAATCAATTTTGGAATTGATGCGTTACCTAAATTTGGAAATAAAATAATGGATTATTCTATAAAAAATACAAAAAGATTTTATCCTCATATTCATCATACGAATGGTTTTTTTATAGCTAAACTACGAATTAATAATCATGTGAAGTAAATATGTTTAGGGAATTAACAAGACAGGAAACTACTATAATACGAAGAGAGTTTAATAGATGGGGAATTTATGGATATATTAAGGATAAAATCTTTATAATAAAAGAAAATAAAACCAATACAAAAGAATTATTTATAATCACACTGCCTTTAAAAGATTTTATATTCTTTCCACAAAGTTTTTACGGAGGTTTACAAGTGGGTTTTCTAAAAAAAAAATTGTTTTTACCTTCATTAACTTTCTTTAGTATTGTTGCAAAATTTGGTAGTAATTTTTCATATGTTATTGTAGATAATAAAGCAGAACAATTAATTTTGTATGGTAAAGATATTTTTGGTAATTCTATTATTGATGCATCACCAGATATCGAACAAAACTCTACACTTTTAATATTAAATAAATCTAATGAATTTTTAGGAATAGGTAGATCGAAATATCAAACAACTAAAATCAAAAGTAATGGGATTGTAACTGTTTATACTCTGTTCGACCTTGGTGGATATTTAAGGTATGAAAAAGAATTTTAACTTATATTCAAAAATTTTGGAAAAATTTAAAATTATAAATACTTTAATTAAAAAAATTATTCAGATTTAATAATGGCTGAATATAATCCTCCAATCCCATAAGCAATAGATATTAAAATTCGAGCTAAGAACTCTCCAGATGTTTTATCAATTACGTTTCCATAAAATAGAAAAAAAACAAGTATGATTGAAAATAAACAAATTATTCCTACTATGAGTTGATCTATATTTTTAATTTTATTTATTAATAGAAATATAATAAATGTCGATACATTACCTAAACCAATTCCCGCTAAAATTAGATATTCATGTATAGACGGAATTAATGCTCCTAACCCGAAAGGTCCTGCCCAACATAATCCATTTATAATCTTTATATAAGTTGGCCATCCTGTACTTTTTTTAATCTTGTTCCGTATTACATAAAGAGCTTTAATTATCTTAGTTTTAAAAATAAAAAAAAATATGGAAAAAGAACCTAACCATATTAACAAGTAAAAATAAAGAATATCAGCTCTTGGAGGAATGAAATGGCTTATGAGAGTAGCCGAAAATACAGATAAGGAAATATAAATGAAAATTATACTATTGTTAGAAAACTCATTTTTAGCGGTATTCACAAAAAATTGGTAAATGGTAATCTCCTATAAAAGTATTTATTCATCAACAAACAAAGTTTATATAAGAATTAAAATTTCTTAAATAATTCTTTTTTAGAAATACAAAGATTTTTTTTATTGTGCTGATTATATTAATTATTGTCGCCTTTTCTCGATTTTTTAAAAAAGAAATCTAATAAAATGAAAAAAGATGCAAAATATGATAATTCATTAGACTCGATCAAAACAAACGACATTGAAAACAATAATATTATTACCATAGATGAAGCTAGGAACCTAGTAAAAAAAATTGAAGATAATCAAATAAATAATTTAACCGATAAAATCGAAAAAATTCGCATACTAACTCAAAAACCATTAGGAAATATTAGAGTCATAATAACCGATCTGGAATCTACAAAGATTGAAGTCCATGAAAGCAGTTTTGAATCTTTAGTAATAAACTCAAAAAAAATGGTAGTGAATTCCATAAAAAAGGAACTTTCATCGGCCATCATTACACCAAAAAATCTTAATGATGTAACAAAATTTTATCAAAGACTAGACTCGATGGTAAATAAATTTTCAGAAATTAGTATGTCTCACAAAAAAGTATTTAATTTTTTTATTAGTAAATATGCTGATAAACTCAAATCAGAATTTGAGAGTATATCCTCTTTATCAATGCAATGTAAATATGAACTAGATATCTTTGAAAAGGAAAGAGAACCTATAAAAAAAATTTTTGATGATACTGATCTCTTGATGCAAAAAACTGAATTAATTGCATCAGACGAAGAAAAAATCAAAAGAAAACAAGTTCAAATTGATGAATTAAAATTAAATATTGATAAAATCGATACGGAAATAAACGATTTGAAAAATTCGAACCACTATCGAGAAGCAAATGATATCGTGAATAAAATAAATTCTCTGGAAGCAGAGAAAAACGACTTTCATAAAGAAATGCTTAATAGTTTTGGTAAAGCGAGTAGAGCATTTAATAAGTATTCTTATGGTTTAAATAAATCAATCGTTCATAAAATTCATTTATTACTAGAACAACCATGGAAAACGTTAGATGAATTAGATTCATATTCAAATTTAATATTGGAGGTTAAAACTGCAATCAATAAAGGCAAGATCATAGTGAAAGATTCAGATAAAATTGATAGCTATTTAGATAACATAATTAATTCATTACCAGATTTTAAACAAAAAGAAGAAAATTTTAATAACGAAATAAAGAAATTAAATAGTAATAAAAATATACATATTATTTCTAAAGTAAAGGAATTAAATAAGAAACATCTACATTATAATCAAGAACTGAAGGATTTTGAAGTGCAAATTAATGAATCTAAAAAAGAATTATTGAAGAGTAAAGATGAATCTAATGATTTGGTATCATCTATCGAAACCTTTGTTAATCGTATAGGTAACAATGAGTATCGTTTAAAAGTTTCTAAATGAATCAGTATTACAGTCAGTCAGTATTTTTCAAAGCAACGTTTGAAATTACTAAAAATGAGGTATTCAATATTTGAGAATTGTTTAATATAAAAATTAAAATTATTTGTACAACTTGGTTTCCAAACCATTTTAGTTTGATCTTATAGCAATACTTGGAGTAATAATATACCTTGCTGGGGATTAATCGAAAATTACGACAAAACCATCTTATATATTTTATTATAGATTTTCAATTTATATAAAAAATATATACAAGAACCAGCAAATTAAATTATTGAAAAATCTTACCAGGCCAGTTAAAATTGGTATTATTATTTTGCTTTTTGGTATTGGTGTAATGTTTTATGGCACTTTTGTAAATAGCGAAACTATTTCATATTACGCTCTACTAATAATTATTACTGGTTTATTTATCTACATGGCATATACTTTTAATCTTACTAGCAGATCAAATATGAACTATTCTGATAAAGAAAAAAAGAACAAAAAACGATAGAATATTGCTTCTCATGAATTTTAAGGATTTGTCAAGAAGTATATTATTTGGATGTCTTATAATAATATGTTTTTTCTTGACAATGTAAATGCTTTCAAAGAGAAATAATTTTTTAATTTTATAGAAATATTCTTTTTCTATTAATTTATCGATTTTTATATAGTCTATTAATCTTTCAATATTTTTCTTAACATAGATTGCATCTAGTAAAATCTTTATTTGTTAAATAAACACTCTACCCTGCATATTGTAACATCTTTTTCAAACAAGAATGCTATTTCATGAGTAAAGAATTAGTTTTATGATGATTTTAAAAGGAAATATGAGCACGTTTATATTTAGAGCCTATCCCAAAATTAATTTCCTGTAAACAATAAGACTATTTGCTAAT
>JALDXL010000043.1:0-11837 GCA_032155045.1 Nitrososphaerales archaeon | reverse complement strand
AAATGTAAATGTATTCCAATAAGTATATCATATTCTTTTTTTTGGTTATTATTGAAATATAAAAAATGATTATCCACTTTTTCTAATATAAAATTTGGAAATAAATTTATATCTTGTTTCTTCAAAAGAGAAAGTAACTCCTGATTAGGCTGCTGCCCGGCTACTGGTAGAGGTATCTTGGAAGGAAAATAAATATCAATATCTATTTTTTCTCTTTTAGAATTGTTATTATTACGTAACAATCTATCAATTATGAAAGCAGATTCATAAGGAGCTGGAGGACACTTGTATGGAAATCCCATTATTGTAATAGCAATTCGGCCTTTTTCTAGGGACAGGATTTTTTTTCGTAGAGCAGGAATACTCTCTCCGTCGTATAAATTAAAACCATTAAATTCTTTGAAACCAGTAATAATCTCAGTAGTCATTTCAGCTCCGAGAGCGATTACTAGAAAATCATACTGGAAAGGAACGTCATGATTAAGCGTTTTTATTAGTTTTGATTTTACATCAATCTCGTTTACAATATCATGAATAAATTTAATCCCTTTAGATTCGAGGTTTTTTAGTGGGAATTGTGAATCATCTAAGGTTCGTCGACCATCTAGTATCCATAAATTTGTCAATCCCATCATAAAAAAATCTTTCTTATCGATGACTATAATTTCATGGACAGGATCCAGATTTTGTCTTAAAATATTTGAAATACAAAGTCCACCAAAACCACATCCAAGGATTACTATTCTCTTACCCAATAATTTCATTCATTTTGCATTATAATAAATATTTTGTTATCAGGTTCATAGAATATATAAAAAATACTGAAAAAATTATCCATTTCTTGGTTTAGTTACCACTATTTTGGTTACTATATCTATTATTAAGATTAATCAATAATAATATTTACCTAGAAATATCTTATAAATGATGAAAAATTTTACACAAATACTTTGCTATACTTCAATGTTCTTGTATACAGTATTTCTTTACGTTATTTAAATAATAAAATATTTTAATCTAAAAATTTAGTTTCTTTTTATAAAACTTAATATTCATTAAAAATATGCAGATTGTCAATTAAATTAAATATTGGTAAACTTTAAGAGAAAGATACAATAAATATATTTAGTAATACTATTGTCATTTGTAAAATATCGATTGAGTAGATTAAGAAAATTTACAAAGAATCGTATTTTTCTTATCTTTCGATATCTTTTTTTCTTGTACGTCAAATTGAAACTCAAATTAGGATGGTTATAATTCTTCAAACACTACAATGATAACATTAAATAACATTCAATAATAGAGTTATAAATTAGTATAACGATGGATTACAACAAGTTATGTAAGTCTATATTTGCTCTACATGATGACATAAGATATGCTGGGGTAGTAGATGAAACTGGTGCTCTTCTTGCGGGAGGAATGAAGAAAGGTATAGATTCAATAGTAGATGTAGCGGGAGAGGAGTTGTATTTGGCACAAACAGCTATTAGACGATCCATGAGAGAGAGGTTTGATGCTACTATGGGAAAAGCAAGATTTTCCTATATCGAAAGAGAAAAAATCTCCATAATTACATTATATTTAGATAACAAGGTAGTATTAATCACAATGGAACCGAATATAGATTCTCATACGGCGATAGATATAGCCGAAGACTCTTTGGATATGATAAATGGAAAAATTGATAGTTGAAAATTATGAAATCACTCCAAGGTGAATATTATATTCTTTATTTTCGACAATAATAAATGGACAAATAAAAAAGTTATTATGAAAGATTATGCATAGATATCAAATCTAGTTTAAAATTATCTAGTTCCAATGGGACATCTATTGATATAGCATCCTTTAAAGATAACTGTCTTCCGGTATTTGGATTGATCGTTTCTTTTTTCTTATTCCAAACAAATGAATTAAACTCTATAATTTTTCCTGTATATTTTTCAAAATCATTGAATGTATCTACTGATTTTGGAAACTGCTGAATATGAATACTCTGTTCAGAATAAAGCATTCTCCATAATTTTTCAGTGATGAAAGGACATATTGGTGCAAGTAATAATAATATTATTGAGAAACATTGGTGAAGTGTATATAGGCAAGATAGTTGAAAGTTCTTATTTTCATTATCGTATACTCTAGCTTTGATCATTTCAACATAATGGGAAGCAAATAAATTCCATGTAAAATCTCTTATGTTGGTCGCAGGAATGAAAAAATTATAAGTATCGTATCCTTTTAAACTAGCATTAATTACCTTATCCATTTCAGATAAAATCCATTTATCTGTATGTAAGAGGTCTATCGGCAATGATTTATTCAGAAATTCTTTTGGGACTTCAAACGAAGAAAGAAACCTACCAAGATTCCATAATTTTGAGAGAAACTTTTGTGAATTGGCAATATTTTGTTCAGAGCAACGAAAATCTTGTCCTAAATTGGTTTCACTTGCTGACCAAAATCTAAATGTATCAGCACCATATTTTTGTATTATTGGAAAAGGATCGATAACATTCCCTTTGCTTTTGCTCATCTTTTTACCTTTTTCATCTACACCATAGCCCATAATCCAAACATTGGGCCAAGGTAATCGTTCTGTCAATTGATAGCATCTGAGCATCGTGTAATAAAGCCAAGTTCTTATAATATCCTTGGCTTGAGGTCTGATCGTTGCCGGATATGCCTTCTGGAAAAAGTTGTCATTATTAGCAAATTTTGATATATATAAAGGTGTAATACTTGAATCCATCCAAGTATCGAATGTCTTTTCTTCTCCAATAAATTCATGAGAGCCACATTTTGTACAGTCATCAAAAGGAGGTTTCTGTCTCCATGGCTGATAATATTCACCAGCTTTTGGCACCGTTGGTGAACTACATTTTTTACAAAACCATATAGGTATTTCCGTTCCATAGAATCGTCTTCTTGATATTGGCCAATCTATTGAAACTGCTTTTAGCCAATTATTTAAAATTTGTTTGTGAACAGGAGGGAAAAATGTCATTTGTTCAGCAAATTTTTCTAGAATTGGAATATAATCTAATTGTTTAAGATAATAATCATGTAATGGTATTATCTCGACAGGAGTCTTGCTTCTTTCGCAGATAGGTGTTCTATGCATGATTTTTTCTTCTTTTTCAATAAGCCCATGACTTTTCAAGTCATCTATAATCATTTCTCTTGCTTGTTTTAATTTTAAATTCTTATATTTCCCTGCTAAACTAGTAGTATATCCATTTTCATCAATAGATTCAATTTCTTTAAGATTTAATTCTCTGAATACTTGAACATCGTTGTGATCTCCATAACTACAAACCATAACAACACCAGAACCAAACTCTAGTTTCGCAGAATGGTGAATCAAAATTGGAATCTTTCTATCAAATAGAGGAATTATGGCCTCTTTTCCCACTAGATGAGAATGATTTTGATCTTTTGGATTTATAATGATCGCTTGACAAGCAAAGAGGAGTTCTGGACGTGTAGAAGCTACTATTATTTTTTCGTTAATATCATTATCAACTATTTTAAAATTCATATAAACTAGACTTGTGGGAAGGTCTTCATAGATTATTTCTGCATCAGCTATTGTAGTACCGCAATCAATACAATAATTATTTGGCCTGTTTGAAATATAGATCAAATTTTTATTCCATAAATCAATAAATGTTTTTTGTGTTAAAGTCCTAAAGGATATTGAATCTGTTCGATAATAATTTTTAAAATTTCCACTTAATCCAAGATTTTTCATTATTGTAATCATTTCGTTTTCTAACTCATCTAGTGCTGTTTTACATAATTCTAGAAATTTTTCTCGAGGCATTTGACGCATTCGGATTTTATATTTTTTTTCTGTGTATATCTCAACTGGAAGACCATTTCGGTCTATACCAATTGGAAACATTACGTTATATCCATTCATTCTTGCAGTTCTAGCAATCATGTCTATTTGAGCGTAATGAGCAGCAGCTCCTATATGCCAAGGCTTTCCTGATGGATATGGAGGAGGCGTATCTATAACAAACAAATTGTTATCGACATCATTACTCTTTTTTAATGTGAAGGAATAAAGATCTTCTGAATCCCACATCGCCAAGATTTGTGATTCAATCTCATGATTCCAAGATTTTGTGTTAATTGCTGGATCCATCTCTATTTTTGTTTTAATAATTCTATTTGGTTATTAAGGTTAATAATTTGATATAATAAAACAAGTAGAGTATTTTAATATAATACTAGTATTTTTGGAATTATCGTATTTAAAACAGATAAATTGAATTAATTAAAATTATCTTTGCACATTTGCTAAAATATGTGCTCCTTTATTTACCCCTTCATAAATATAAACGCCTAACGCTTCTATATTTTTTGGCATTTTAGGTCCCAAAATTCTAATGATTTCTCTCGAAAGATTTTCTACTGTAGCTTCATTTGGTAAGATATATACAGTTGATTTCGGCATTTGTAAATCAAAATATCCTTGAGGACCATCAAATTTGACGTAGTAGTAAATGTCATCTTCTTTAAATAAATATTTCCTGTTTATGAAAAATTTATGATCCAGTTCGTTTATTGCATCTTTGACTAATCGTTTAGCTTCGCTAAAATCAATTACAAGACCATCTTCTATTTTTCCAATAACTTCTACCATTACAGTAGATGTATGTCCATGAAGAATGGAACATTTTTTAACCAATGGCAAAATATGAGCATAGTCGAAAGAAAGAGAGGGATCCTCTATGAAGATAGATCCAATTTTTTCATATTTTGTATCAAAGAAAAAAATTGAGTCAACTTCGTTGAACTTGTCTAAATATTTTGATGATCCTATTGCAACTAAGTTCATTTCTGGATAAATATTTTTTAGTTTATTAAATTTTACCAGATCTTCGTACGAATCTATAATTTCAATGTATTTTCCATCATCTGTTTTAAAATCTAAAACAATAATTTCACCATTAGGAAGGTTAACGGGGGAATTTAGTTCGTATTCTTTTCCTAGAAAATTCAATAAATTTGAAAATGTTAATTGAGTTCTATTTGATAAATACTCACCTTTATGATTAATATATTTAATATCATTTTCAATAAGGTTCCTTTTTGTTGACAATCTGAAAAATATTTAATTTCTATATATAAAAATCTAAGCCCATTTACAATAAATAGCCCGTTCTTAAAATTAGTCATTAGTTTTTTAGGTTAGTTAATAATTTCCTTTAAAGAGTTACTAACTGTCACATTGAGATAAATTCAAAAAATTATTAAAAAATAAATTATGACATTGAAAACTATTTCTACTATTGGAGCTTTTAAAAAAAATCATTGAATCTATTGGCAACTCTGTTGGAACAGAAGATTACATAGGTATTGCTTTCTCAGGTGGAATTGATAGTTCTTTGCTTGCCAAGATTTCAAAAAATATCTATAAAGAAAAGGTTATATTATTAACTATAGGTTTTCCCTTTTCACATGATCTTGAATTCTCTAAAAAAATTGCAAATCAATTAGAAATAATACACTACACCTATGAGGTAGATAGTAAGGAATTCAATCAGATATTACGAAAAGTTATTGATGGTATTGAATGTAACAATATTTCGCATATCGAAAATTGTATTGCATTTTATTTAATTTCTAATCTAGCTAATCAAAAAGGATGTAAGCTAATTTTAACTGCCAATGGGTTTGACGAACTCTTTTGTGGTTATGATAAATATAGACAAATATTACCATTAGGAGAAGATGCCTTAGAAAATTTTATGGAAATGAAGATTACAAACGAATTAACATTAGTAAGGGAAATAGATATTTTTTCAAAGGAATTTGGTGTTAAAATTAAACAGCCATTTTTAACACCGAATTTTATAGATTTTGCAAAGAAAATTCCTTTCACTAAGAAAATACATAATCCTAATGATCGGATTAGAAAGCATATATTACGAGAACTAGCAGTTTCATTACAAGTTCCAATAGAATCCGCAATGAAACCAAAAAAAGCACTACAATATGGTACATTAATTCATAAAAACTTGAAAAGTATTATAAATAAAGATGAAACTATTAAACTAAAATTAATGACCAAAAACAATCACTAATATCTAAATTTATTTACTATTTGTTTGTTTGAGTATAAGTGTTACAATTATAAAAAAATAAATTGATTGAAATATTTGTCAATTTTTCCTTGAAAATATTTCATAAAATTTAATAATTCAAATTTTTTAAATACAATTATTTTTTCTATATTCAAGAAGAAATTCCATTTTTAACGATAGATGAAACATTATTAATGATTTGTATTCCTGAAGCAAAATGTTGCTCTGGAGTAAAAAGTTCTTGTAATTCTTTTTCAGAGAAATATTTAGAAAGTACAGAATCGTCTTTGATTGCCTGAAGAAATTCTTTACGATTATCCTTAGCCTCGAATGCAACTCTCTGTATATCTCTATAAGCATCAATTCTAGAAATACCTTTTTTTACAAGCGATTCTAGAACAAATTCAGCATAGATCTGACCTTGAGTGATATTTAGGTTTGAAGAAATTTTTTCAAGGTTAATTGATAAATTTTTTATAATCTTTATCATGGTAGTTAGCATTTCATCCAAAAGAATTATCCCCATAGGAATAGTAAATCGTTCATTTGCAGAATTCGTCAGGTCACGTTCATGCCATAGACTAATATTTTCCATTGATACAATCAAAAGAGATCTTAAAAGTTTAGCTAAAGACGACACTCTTTCACTTTTTATTGGATTTCTTTTTACAGGAACTGCACTACTCCCCATTTGCCCACTTTTAAATGATTCAGCAACTTCATCTATCTCAGTTCTTTGTAAATTTCTAATTTCAATTGCAATTTTATCTAGAGATGTTCCTATCAATGCAACAAGAAATTGCACTTCTGCCAATCGTTCCCTTGGAATTACTTGTGTAGCTGCTTCTATAGGATAAAGATGTAACAAAGAAGCAACATTTTGTTGAACCTCTAGTGCCTTAATGCCCATCAATGAACCTGTTCCTACAACCCCCAAAGTTTTGCAGATTAAAAATCTTTTTCTACCTTCTTTTATTCTCTCTAAATGTTTTATCATCTCAATTGCCCATACGGCAAACTTCAGTCCAAAAGGAATAATACTTGCGTGTTGACCATGAGTTCTTCCAACGGCAGGCTGATTCTTATATTCTTGAGATTTTTCTGCTAAAATTTTAGCTAATTCCTTAATTTTTGGTTCAATAATTAAAAATGAATCTCTCAACTGCATAGATGTAGTTGTATCGACAAGATCATTACTTGTTAAACCAAAATGTATCCAAGGTTTTGTATTGTCAGAGCATTGTTCGCTTAAGGCATTTACTACTGCAGCCATATCATGATCAGTTGTAGATTCTAATTCTTTCACTCTTTCCAAAGTTACTTTTCCAGACTTGGCTTGGATATTGATCTCTACTGATGCAATTGAAGGAATAATTCCAATCTTTGATTGAGCCAGGGCAGTTGCTGCTTCAAATTCCAGGATAAAATCTAATTTTTTTTGTTCTTCGAAAATTTCTTTAATTTCTTTACTTCCATACCTTCCTGAATCTATTGGCAGAATAACCATTAAAAGATATTGAATTTAGGAACTGAAAATAATCTTTTCTATCTCTGATTAAAAAATATTAAAGTCAAATGGCTAAATTTCTTTTGAACTGAGGTTTAAAATAAATTTTGCTTGTTTAAAATGTACTGCATCTATCATTTTACCATCAATTTTAAAAGCACCACGTTTGTCACCTTTTTCTTGAATTTGTGTCATGAGTGCTAATACTTTTTTTGCCCATTCAATTTCATTTTTGGATGGTACAAAAACTTTATGGACAGGTTCGATATGATTAGGATGAATAATAGTTTTTCCAGCATAACCTAGTCTTTTTGCTGTTTTAGCATCTTTTTGAAGACCGTCTATATCTGCTACTTTTTGCCATATTGAATCCAACGCTGGGATTCCAGCAGCTCGTGCATCAACAGGTATCTTTGTTCTAGCATAACTATATTCGATTCCTTCTTCCTCATAATCAAGTTTCATATCATATAGATAATCAAAAACGCCAAAAACTAATGAGCATACTCTAGGATTAAACTTTGCTATCGCGTAAGAATTTACTACTCCTTGAGCTGATTCTATCGAAGGAATTAATCTTAATTTTTTCTGAATATTTTTTTGTTTTTCTAATTTTTCAATAGTCACAATAATTTTTTCAAGCTCAGTTTCAGAATTTACTTTTGGAATTACAATACCATCTATTTGGTCACAAATTATCGATTCTAAATCCTGCTCATACAATCCAGATTCAAAAGAATTAATACGTACAAAGAGTTGAGATAACGTCTCAAGATTAAAGTCATTGTTAATATTATTATTATTGATATTATCATTCATTCCGTTGAAATTTTGAATATTTTTATATGATTGTAATGTTTGGTCAATCATATCTCTACCTATAGATTTTTCAGTAAGAGGTACAGAATCTTCAAGATCGAAACATAAAATATCAGGATGAAGTGATTTTGATTTATCGAGAAATTTTTTGTTATTGCCAGGGATGAATAATAACGTTCTAAACAGCATGAAAATATCACAAATTAAAGACGTTAATAAAAAAAGAAAAAGTTATAGTTCTTGAGGATTAGTTAATATTTTTCCAATTTGATCAGCATTTGCCATCATGGTATGACCTTTCGCCATCTCAGAGAATGGTAATTTGGTAGCAATAAGAGGTTTAATTTTTCCTTTTCCAACCCAGTGTATTACACTTTCTAATTCAGATTTTGTACCTTGAGTAGAACCTAATAGGTTTGTACCTCTAAAGAATAAATATCTAAGATCAAGTGTGGAGTCATAGCCGGTTGTAGCACCTGTTGCAACCAAAGTTCCACCCATTTTTAATAAAGATACTTCTTGAGGAAATACTGATTTACCTATATGCTCAAAAACAACGTCTACTCCTTGTTTATTTGTTAAGTTTCTAACTTTCTTAAACCAATCAGATTCCCTGTGATTTACAACGGAATCGGCACCTAATTTTAAACATGTATCCATTTTTGCTTGATTTCCAGCAGTTGCAATTACATCACAGTTATATAATTTTGCAATTTGAATTCCAGCCATACCTACTCCACTGGTTCCACCCATAATGAGAACAGTTTGTCCGGGTTTTATCTTTGCACGTCCAACTAACATGTGCCAGGCTGTCATTCCAACCATAGATATTGCTGATGCATCGTCGAACGAAACAGTATCTGGTATCTTTGCTACGTTTACTTCTGGTAAATGAGTATACTGAGCAAAGCCTCCCCACAACGGTCCAGTTTGGAATCCCCAAATATTTCTTTGTTCACAATCATATTCTCTTCCTGCAGTACACTTATCACAGATTCTACAGCTAAGATTTGAATGAGAAACGACTCTTTCACCAGTTCTAAATGCCGTTACATCTTCTCCTACTTCGACTACAGTTCCAGCAACGTCACTTCCAGAAATATGAGGAAGTGGTGTTTTTACTGGATCACCCCAAATTGCCCATAAATCATTATAATTATATGCTGCTGCTTCAACCTTAATCATAATTTCATTAGGCTTTAATTTTGGGGTATCGATATCTTCTATTTTGATTACCTTCAATGGATCTTGATTATATTCTCTAAAAACAGCTGCTTTCATGCTTTGGAATTGCAATATATACTTAATATAGTTAACTTAAAAAGATCTAAATTTAAATTATTTAATTTAGTTTTCTTGAGAAAAAAGAACAATAGTGTCTTGTTCTAACGATTCTATTGGAATATTTAACTTCCTGGCTTCTTTTAGATGATTAGCATAGCTATCGTTATCATAGAAAGTCTTAATCACACCTGGTGGCTTTCTGAGTAATATATTCGTACCATCGAATCGTTTTGATGGACATATAATAATGCATTTTGAATATTTCTCAGAGATGACACAGATTTGATCAATGGATTTGAAAGATAAAAAAGGAAGATCATTTGGAATTACAATATTAGCATCTATCTCATTTTCAATACAATAACGATCAGCTAGTATTACTGCATTATTAACACCATTATCAGCATCTTTGATAAATTTTAAACTATTTTCGAATGAAAAATTTTCGATAGTATCATCGCTTGATACTACTATAATATCAGAAATAAATCGAGAAGATTTTACTGTTTTTATTGTAGCATTTAAAAGAATTAATGCCAGATTTCTTCGTTGTTGTAATGTTAAAAAAGGAGATAAACGTGATTTGGCAGAATGAAGATTTTTTACAGGAATAACTGCTGCTATTTTCTTTATCGTCAATAATTCATTACCTTTAAAATGAATTTTGCTAATCTTTTCTCATCTTGTATATTATTCATCATTATATTAGTTTCAAAAGTAGCAATCCCCATTTTTTTTATTTGATTGGAAAAATTTGTGTCGTCAAAATCAATAACCATATTTGAAATCAACTCTGAATAGTATTTTGCAATACCAACGCAAGTAGATTTAATACCTTTAGCTCTCAAGTATTTATCTGCAGGCCCACTTATTGCCTTCTTTCCAATAACAGGAGATATTGCAATCACCTTTTCTCTCTGCTTGATTAATTCCTTCCTAATTTGAGCTAATGAAATAATTGGTCCAATACTCGATACTGGATTTCCTGGAGCAAAAATAATTACATCCGATGTCCTTAAAATTTTCAATGCATCTTCATTCGATTCTGCTTTTTCAATATTTTTATAGTAAACATCCAATACTTTTGGTTTGGCTTTATTTTTAACCCAAAATTCCTGAATATTCATATCTCCTTTATCAGTCAGTATTCTGGTCTCAATATGAATATTTGAGGCTGGTATTATATCATAGTGGATATTATATCGAAGTGCTAACCACTTAACAATTTGCGACAATGAAAATCCTTTTGAAAGCATTCTTGTTCTTATAAGATGAGTAATGAGATCTCTGTCTCCAATTTGAAACCATGATTCTTCTCCTAAGGTTTTTAGAATATCATTGTAAGAAAAAGTATCATTCTTTATTCCCCATCCACGATTTTTATCTAAAATTCCAGCTAATCCATAAATGGATGTGTCAATATCTGGACAAATATAGAGATCGTTAAACCAAAAATTATCACCTACATTAGAAATCACAGATAAATTTGAAGTATAATTAGATAGTCCTCGAATAATTTTAATTGAACCTGTTCCGCCTGCTAAAACTGTTATCAAATAATTATCATAAATCCATAGATAATCTAAAATTTTCGGTAGTTATTATATTACATAAAATTATTTTTATAATAAATTTTTGAAAAATATGGAAGATAACAATAAGGAATATATTCAACAAAAAGGAGAAATTTATTGTGTTCGGAAGGGTCTTTTTATCCTATTGGATAATGGGGTTAATATTGATTCCTACTGCTATTTCTCAATCTTTTGCTTCACAAATGGAAGTTTTTCTTATTCCCGAAAGTGATCAGGCTGATCCCATTTTTACTAGCATTAGGTTTATCAATTTAAAATATGAACCTGGAAGCGAGTTAGCAAAAATTTTTAATGGCACAAATGAAAGAATATCATTTACTTTAAATTCAACAAATGAAGGTATGGATCAACTACAAAAAATTATCAATGAAGCTTTTCTCAGAGAGAAAAATAGTCCAATTCAACTCTCAAATTCCTCGATAGATTATACAGCTCAAATCAGAGCTAGTGACGATCGAGCTCAAATATCATATAAAATAAAATTTACACCTCATATCACAAATTATGTTCTCTCATCGAATGGTACTTCCC
>JALDXL010000042.1:0-11984 GCA_032155045.1 Nitrososphaerales archaeon | reverse complement strand
CGATAGGATGTTATTTCTGCCGAGTCATAATATGATATAATATAGTCTGCGAACTATAAAAGATTTTAATAATATTACTATTATTGTATTTATCATTTGAGAAAATTTCTATCTGTATATGAAAATATATGTCTAATACTTGTAATCATTGGTATTAAATAAGGTATTAGAAAAAGCTGATAGTCTTTTAAGGGAATTAATTTTTTCTTTTTTTTCTATTTCTGAACCATCTATTGCTTCACTTAAATATTTTATTGAACTATCATAAGTTTTTCTTGCAATTGGAAAAGGTACGCCATCTTTACCGCCATGAGCATAAGTATATTTAACAGGATCACTCCATGACGCTTTAGTTCCATAGATTATTTCTGCTATTAGTGATAATGCTCGTACTGTTGACTGTCCAACTCCATCTTGAGAGATTATTTCCTCATATCTTGTAGGATGTATATCATAAAGTTCATCCATTATCTTCCAATTAATCCTACGAGGAAGTTCGTATTTTTCAATATTAGTATTAGATTTTTCAAAAGAAGAATTACTATTGAAAGAAGATTCATTCTGATAAATCCATTTATCTAAATTGTGAGAATTATTTGTTTCCATTATTTTATATATAGAATTCCTTATTGATTTTCCTTCTTTTATTATATCTACACAGACTTTACGATTTTCTTCTGATTTCGTTGAGGTCATATCTAGACAAAATGGAATTCTTTTATCTCCAATAATTCCCGTGTGTGGTTCGTTAATAAAGTTTAACAGTTCATTCGAGATCCAATGATATCGTCTAGCCATTTTATTGAATTTATTTAGTCCTTGTTGAATAATTGTCCAGTTACCTGAACCATCAAAAAGAATAAAATGATGATACAAATTGAATCCATCTTGAATAGCAGCACTGTCTACTTTTGCAGCCATTTTACTTCCATATACAATTTCGTTAATTTTATTCGTTGATAAGTTATGATTTTTTTCTGCGAGTTTAGGTATCTCGAATTTTGGTTTTGTAGAATTTTTTCCCTTCCCGCCAGACAAAGATATTCCATGAGTTTCATACTTTATTGATTGTTTCAAAACCCCTGTAACTACTGTTGTTAACCCTGATGAATGCCAATCAAATCCCAAAACAGAACCAAATGCTTGGAACCATAGCGGGTCAGATAAACGTCTAAAGAATTCTATTGAACCTTTCTCTTCAATAATTATTTTCGTAATAGAAGAAGAAAGATTTATCATCCTCTTGACCAAATAAGGTGGGGCATGACCACCATGCAATGGGAGATTTATGATCCCTCTTTTCAATAATATAAACAGTAATATTATTTGGCTTTATTATTTTTTTATTTTGAATTTTTATATTTTTATTAGGATTATTATAAAGGTTTATATCAATATTTATTCAAGTCATGGAACGAAAAACAATTTTTATAACTCGACGAATTAGTCCAACAGGAATTCATTTATTAAAAAAATTTTACAATGTTATATTAAATAACTCAAGTAAATCTCCAACTAAAAATTTTATAATAAAAAAAGTTAGAAATGTTGATGGAATTCTTTGTACTTTGTCTGAAAAAATTGATTCTTCGATAATGGATGCTGCGGGTCCAAATTTAAAGGTAATAAGCACATTTAGTACAGGTTTTGAACATATTGATATAGATGAGGCAACTAGAAGAGGTATTTATGTTACAAATACTGGTAATATATTATCTGATGCCACAGCGGATCTGACTTTTTCAATGATTCTTGCTTTATCTAGGAGGATCGTAGAAGGACATTCTTTTATACTTAAAAAAAAATGGAATAATGGCTGGGCACCAAATTTATTTTTGGGAAAAGATGTACATGGTTCGACTTTGGGGATCCTCGGTTTGGGGAATATCGGATCCGCAGTAGCAGAACGTGCAAAAGGCTTCAAGATGAATGTCATATATAATAATAGACATCAACTATCAAAATCAACAGAAAAGAAATTAAACGTAAAATTTGTTAATTTCAACGAACTACTAGAAACCAGCGATTTTTTGTCTATTAACCTAAGTTACGATAGAAACAATTTTCATCTAATTGATAGAGAACAACTTAAAAAAATGAAAAAGACATCATTTTTAATTAATACTTCAAGAGGAACTATAATCGATGAAGTTTCTTTAATAAAAGCATTACAATATAAATGGATTGCAGGCGCAGGTTTAGATGTATTTGAAAATGAACCTTTGTCGCACGAAAGTAACTTATTACAGATGAAAAATGTAATCCTCTTGCCACATATTGGTAGTGCAACAATTGAAACTAGAAATAAAATGTCCGAAGTATCAGCTATTAATATACATAATATTCTTAATAAGAAAATGCCATTATATCTAGTTAATAAAAAAGTAAAGACTTTTCTAACACGATAAATATTATTATTAATCTTTTAGTCGTTGAAGAAAAATATCTTCATAATCCTCTTTAGAACCTTTTATACAATTAGTTGATACCGTTTTAATATTGTCTACTTTTAAAATTCCATTGGGAAGAGATTTGCTCCCTTGTAATTTTTCTACTCTGTATTTTATTGCATTCAAATGTTCAATGCAAGATACACCAATGAGATATTCATCATCAGATAGAATTGATAATATGTAAGACGGTGGAAGCTCACATTTGATATTTTGATTTGTAAAAGAACATGTAATTGGTAATGTCAATAAAATAATAATGAAAAGACAATCTTATTTAATTTACCTATTTGTGATTTAAAATATTTTTGCAAGCAGTACTTTTAGTGAATTTTATCATTTATCATTTTCATTTAAAGAGATTTATAAAAGAGCATATCAATTACAATAAAATAATATGGGAAGTAGAAAAAGACGAACAATTAAGCCTCAAAGAAAAACCAGAAGTGTCGAAGGACGCTGTCCAAAATGTACTACAATTGTAAGATTTAATGTTTCTGGTCCTGTTGGTGATGAGATTTATGAATGTAAAGGATGTATGTCGAAGTTTCATATCGATGAATTATAATAATTAAAAAATGGATAGTTAATTCTAAAATATTTTCGAAATTTTATGATAGAATTATTTTGAAAACTTATTATTGCTTACTAGGTATCTTCTGAGGTATAACTATGGAAAAAAAAATTGAATATTCTGGTTCTGTATATTTATATAGTAGTGGAATGCCATTGGAACTTATCGACCAAGCTAAATCTAAGCTAATTAATGATTATGGTGTTATAGCTGAGGATATTATTTTAATAGAGGTTCCAGAAGGTGTACCAGAGGGATCTATAATGATAACAATTTGGCCTCATTATTTATCAGTGGCGAAAGTAAAAAGAGTTAGGGATGGTTCAATATATGCACCACAACTATTTAATATCGAAATATAATGATATTGCGAAGATTTATAGTTAAAAATTAAAATCTCTCTTTATTTTTATTTATTATATGCTTCTCTCATTTTTCTGTAAACGTAATCGACATTCAGATTGTCCATTACAACTACCTGTCGGTGATGTGTGTGGGCCAGATCATGATTGCTCGTTTGATATAAAATTAATACAATGCGAATGTTCCTGTCATCAGTAATATATTAATTATTTCCTTATTTTGTTAGGATTAGTTTAGAGTAAAAACTATAAGGTAAAACAACGATATGTAAATATGCAAAGAATCATTAATATTTGTTCATTTTGTAATGCACGCATTCCACAAGGTCAGAGTATTTGCAAAGATTGTATAAAATTATACAATATTAAAATTAGCAATTATGAAAACGATGGGTGTGGATGTGATAAATGAAATTATTTTAATAATTTTGATTAGGGTCAGAAATTGGTATAACAAATCATCAAGTTTTACTTCATGTAGCCACCACATCATCATTCCCATTTTCTTCTCTATTCTATTCCTATATTTTCTATCAAATTTGTAGATTTAATTTTAATTTCTTTGTTTATTTTTACTATGACTATGCCTTCTAATGGTTGACCATACAAAACTATTGATCCTACAGGAGCAAGAGCAAAAGCGGGTAACGCAAGAAGATCTTCTTCGCCATCTATAAAAATGATCGCTTTTTCTCCTTCAAGTAATATTTTTCTTATGGTTGAATAGGCTTCTTTAGATATTGTTCCTTTAGAATTTTTACATTGGTATTGATTATAGGCATGATTTTTTTTTAAAAATGTATTCATTAGATTAGTAGTATCCCTTTCAGACCTTTTGATTCTTCTTTCAATGCCGTCTATTATTCCTAGATTTGGCATTATACCATACGAAATAATTTTCTCAGTCGTTGCATCTCCTACTGTGATAATTATTTTTGCTTCTTTTATTAAATTCACAACCCTATCTTTTGAGATATTCTTTTGATTTATTAACGAACCAAATGGTTTTTTTAATATATTAATATGCTCTTCTTTAAGGGGCATTTTTTTCTATTGTAGATAATTAATTTATTGAGGATTTGTTTCAGTATTTTCTGATTTTTCTTGTTCCTGCATTTCTAGAGCCAAAACGCTTACTCTACCTGCAACAAGTTTTGCGATCTTTAAGAATGATTTTGTTTGAACAGATTCTGGATCTGAAATAATAACTGGTTTTCCAGATTCACTTCCTTGCATAATTTGGGGGTTTAAAGGAATATCTCCTATATAGGGAATATTGAATTGTTCACTTATTTTTTGTCCTGCACCATGTCCAAAAATATGGATTTCTTCATTGCAGTTTGGACATTGTAAATAACTCATATTTTCGATTACTCCTATTATTGGTACGTTCAATTTGTTAAACATTCCAATTGCTTTTACTGCTACATTCATAGCAATCTCTTGAGGTGTGGTAACAACTAATATTCCAGTAATTGGAATGGTTTGTGCAATAGTCAAAGGAGCATCTCCTGTCCCAGGTGGTAAATCAATAATTAAATAATCAAGGTCACCCCAATTCACATCAGTTAGAAATTGTTTAATGATTCCAGAAATTATGGGTCCTCGGTAAATACCTGCTTGTTGAGATTGTTCATAAAAAAAACCCATTGAAATAATTTTTACTCCTTCTGATATTGGAGGTTGAATTTTATTTTCTACTACTTGAGGAGATTCTTTTAGTCCTAGCATTAAAGGTACGCTTGGACCATAAATATCTGCATCTAACAAACCTACTTTTGCACCAGTTTTTGCTAGAGATATTGCTAGGTTGACAGATACTGTTGTCTTTCCAACACCACCTTTACCACTTGCAACTGCAATAATGTTTTTTACACCAGGTAATAATTCATCTAAAGATATTGATCTTCCCTCCATTACTTTAGCAGTAACTTTAAGATCCAAGTCCTTGATACCTAAATTCGAAATTGTATTTCTTACATCTTGCTCAATTTCACTATTGAAAGGGCATGCAGGAGTAGTTAATTCCAATGTAAAAGATATTTTATCATTGTTAATTGCCATATCTTTTATCATACCCATTGAGACAATATCCTTATGTAATTCAGGGTCTACAACTTTTTTTAAAGAAGATAATACTTGATCAACCGTAACCATCGAACAAACCTGTCCCTTAACAATATTTAAATATTCATTTTATTCTAGTTACAAAATTTATTTTTTATTTCATGTTTTAGTAGTTGCTCTATTCATACATAAACCAAAGGTTCATAAATTGATATATTATATTTTATCTCGTCCAACATGTTTTATATAGCTTCTATGACTGATATCGTCAGAATTCCTCCTAGTAGACTTACAAATTCATTAAAAAATACTGCAATAGGGATTCTTAAAGAAAAATATGAAAGTATGATAAATTCTGAGTTGGGTTATGTTATAATGATTATTGATGCGAAGGTTGATTCAGTAGGTAAATTAGTTACAGGCGATGGAGCCACCTATCATAAAGTCACCTTTAAAGCACTGACTTTTTTTCCAAAAATTCAAGAAATTGTTGAAGGAGAAATTATTGAAATTACAGATTTCGGAGCGTTTGTTAGAATAGGACCAACCGATGCTCTTTTGCATCTTTCTCAAATTACAGATGATTACTTGAAAAGTGATATTAAACAAGGACTAATAATTGCAAATCAATCCTCACGAAGTTTAAGAATTGGATCTAAAATGCGAGCAAGGATCACTGCAGTTAGTCTAGGCAAAGGTTCTTCTATGGGTAAAATAGGAATCACTTGTCGACAACCTTTTCTAGGTTCTTTTGATTGGATTAAAGAAGAAATTGAAAAAGCAAAACAACCAAAACCATCAAAAGAGAAAAAAGTAGGAGGGGCGAAATAGCATATGCCTAGAGAATTAGCCTGCAAGAAATGCAAAGCTATTACTATAGGTAAGGTTTGTTCGGTTTGTAATTCTACTGATCTTTCCACAGACTGGTCTGGAATTGTAATTGTATTCGATACAAATACATCTCTTATCGCCAAGACTCTGGATATAAGAGTCCCTCATAAGTATGCACTAAAAGTATCGTAATGAAAAAGCTCTCGGACCATATTAATTTAAGAAAATCTCTTTTATATTTTCTTGAGGAGGATGTAGGAATAGAAGATGTCACTAGTAATAATCTCCATAATTCTAACAAAATATTCGATGCCGAAATAATCTATAAATCAGATATACTAGGAATTCTATGCGGAATCGAAGAAACTCGAACGTTGTTTGATATCTGTAATTGCGATCTATTATATTGTAAATCAGACGGAATGAAAATTTTACCTAAAGAAAAGATCATGCAAATTAGAGGTAAAGCAAAAGATATATTAAGAGCCGAGAGGCTCGCCCTGAATCTACTGATGAGACTTAGTGGTATTGCTACAATGACACGAAAGTTTGTTGATTTAGTGAATCAGATTGATCCATCAATTTCAATAGCCTCAACTAGAAAAACTGTTCCTGGTTTAAGACTCTTAGACAAAAAAGCTGTTGTGATAGGCGGTGGAATAAGTCATAGGATTAGGCTGGACGATATGGTCATGATAAAGGATAATCATATAATTGTTGATAAGTCTATTCAAAATATAATATCTTCAATTAGAATGAAAATAGGAATTGCTAAAATTATAGAGTGTGAAGTAAAAACTGAATCAGAAGCTTTACTAGCTATCAAATCTGGGGCAAATATAATCATGTTAGATAATTTTTCTTTAGATGATGCTAACGAAACAATATCAAAGATTATTCGTCTAGGTTATAGAGACAAAATTAAAATTGAAATCTCAGGAGGCATAAATTTACAAAACGTGGTCGACTACGCTAAATTAAAACCAGATATAATTTCAATTGGATATCTAACACATTCATCTCCATCATTAGATTTTAGCTTGAAAATAATAAATAAATAAGTAAATAAATAAAAAATTTAGCTTAAACTACAATTCTTATCTTCTTCTACTACGCTCAGGCTTTTTTTGTCCTGGTGCAATTCTCTTCTCAAATCTCTTGATAAAATTTTCTTTATTACGTACTTTAGAAATTGGACTATTTCTTTCTTTAGCTTGAACCTTTGGGGTTTGACCTTTTACTTTTCCTGCTTTGGTAAGCGATCCGTGAGTTGGCATAATCTGCTAAATAATTACGTGCCTAATATATTTATTGCATCTTTAAAGAGGCAATCTATGTCTTTATTATAAATAATATAGGCAAAGGTGTCCTAAATTGTATTAATTTAAATCTTATTCATACTTATCATAGTTAAATAATAAATGACTTTAACGAAGGATGAGTATATAAGAGAAATTTTTTCTTTAAAAAAGGAACGAGATGCTATTATCTTAGCACATAATTATCAGTTACCTGAAATTCAGGATGTAGCAGACTTTATAGGGGATTCTCTCGCTCTTTCAAGGAAAGCTGAAAAAACCGATGCTAATACTATTATTTTTTGTGGCGTCCATTTTATGGCCGAAACAGCTTCTATTATTTGTCCAGATAAAAATGTATTAATCCCCGATATGACTGCTGGATGCTCACTTGCTGCATCAATCAATCCCAATGAATTAGCAAATTGGAAGAAGGAACATCCTGATGCTATTGTAGTAAGTTATGTTAATACTTCTGCAGAAATTAAAGCATTATCAGATTATTGTTGTACATCTTCCAATGCAGTAAAAGTAGTTAATAGTATTTCACCAAATAACACAATTCTCTTTCTACCTGATATGTTTCTAGGTTCTTATGTTGCAGAAGTTACTAAAAGAAAGAATATGTTTATCTGGCCAGGAGAGTGCCATGTACACGCTGGGATTAGTGCCGAAGATATCAATAAAATGATGAAACAATATTCAAATGCAGAATTTTTTGTTCATCCAGAATGTAGTTGCACGTCATCGACTATGTATCATATGGCCAAGGGTGATTTAATTAATGATGGTCATATCTTGTCAACTGAAGGTATGATGCAACAGGCAAAAATTTCGTCCAAAAGAGACTTTATTGTAGCTACTGAAACAGGAATCCTGTACAGAATGCAAAAAGAAAATCCAACAAAAAATTTCATTCCAATTAGAAAGGATGCAGTTTGTCAGTATATGAAAAAAATCACTATCGAAAAAGTTTATAATTCTTTGGTAAATAATGTATATCAAGTTAAAGTTCCAACATCTATATCTGATAAAGCACGATCTGCAATAGATAGGATGTTATCAATTGGCTAATCTTTTTTACCTTTTTGATTCCTATAAAGGAAAAAAATATGATAATTGTAACTTTAATGGATACATTTATTTTTGGATGAGATATACCTTCTAAATGCAATCTAAAATTTTAGACTATGATGGATCATTCTTTCTTTTAGGAAACTATTTTAACTGATAAATCGAAGGTATTAATTACTTATTTATGAAGAAAAATATATCTATAATTGGTTGTGGTGCTATAGGAAGTGAACTTGCACTTTCTGTAGATAGAACGATGATAGAAAATATAACTATTTCATCCTTACTTGATATCAAACTCGAAAACACTGAAGTTCTCAAATCAAAATTATCTAATAACAATCCTTTAGTTTTTAACAATTTTTCGGATTATATAAAATCTGCAAGTTTTAAAGATGTAAACCTAGTTATAGAAGCTGCTTCTCAAAATGCTCTCACTAATTATTTAAATGAAATTATTTTGTTGAAAAAAGATGTATTAGTTATGAGCGTAGGAGCCTTTGCTAATGCTGAATTCTTTTCTCAAGTAATAAAAAATGTTGAAAAGAATGACATCAATCTTTATCTTCCCTCTGGAGCCATTGCAGGAATTGATGCTATTAAGAGTGTCAAAAGTTCAATAAGTTATGTTACTCTTACAACAACAAAGCACCCCAATTCACTTAAAGATTCTCCGTTTTTTAAAAAAAATAATATCGTTGTAGATTCTATCAAAAAACGTACTTTGATTTTTGAAGGATCTGCTATTGAGGCTGTGGAAAATTTTCCAGCAAACGTTAATGTTGCAGCATTGTTGGGTCTTACTGGTATAGGGCTTGAAAAAACAAAGGTAAACGTAATTGCAGATCCGTCTCTCCGTATTAATAAACATGAAATCAAGGTGATAGGAAAATTCGGGGAACTTATAATTAGGATAAAAAATATTCCTAGCTCTTCTAATCCTAAGACAAGCTATTTGGCAATATTATCTGTAATTGAATCTCTTCGCTCGATTACTACAAAGGGAATAAAATATGGAACATAAAATCCTAAGAATCTAGAAAAGAAAACTAATTTATTTATTAAATCATTTGACTATATACCAAAAATAGAAATTAACGAATATGATAAACAACATAATAGCGATAATTGTAATTTCTTTTATTATTGTGGGTTCATTATGGGGTATAGGTAATTTATTGAATCCTCGAGAAGATACAAAGATAAATTCTGAAGGTATTGTATTAATTGCTGAAAATAATCTGTTTAATATAACTAATCCTACCCTTTTTATAAACAGTAATCATCCTCAAAAAATTACTATTGCGAATAAAGATTTTGTAAGGCACGATTTCGTCATCAATGAATTAAATATTAATACAGGATATCTTTTCTCAAACCAAGATTTCACTACAGCAATAGCATCAAGAGAGGCTGGAAAATACGAATATTATTGTTCATTGCATCCCTCTACGATGCGGGGTCAAGTAATTATTTCTTAAACTATTATCTTTTTGTATCAAACTCATTTATTTTGCCCTAGAAAAAGTTAATTCTAAGGAATTATTAATAATACCAATAATGTTTAGTCCTGATTCTGGAAAAAATAATACCAATAAGAAAAAGTTCCAAAAAATTAACTTAGGGATAAGACAAACAGTGCTTGAGAGGGCACGTTATCGATGTCAAGGCTGCTCTGTAAAATTTAATACCCAAGATACTCCCTTTTTCTCACATATCAATGGTTCATTAAAAGATAATCGGCCCGCTAATCTAAAAGCACTTTGTAAAGAGTGTTACACTAAGACAGGTGAACATAAAATTAAAGACAATGTAGTTGGAAAAATAAGATCTCTTATCCGACGCGTAATTTAACTACTTTTTTCATACAAGAAAATTTACCATATTGGAAAATTATTTATATATTTGATTTAAGGAAAAATTCTTTGTGTTCTTCAGAACAAAAGTGTTCAATTTTAACAACTCCACGATTAGAATCTCCTTCAATATGAGGCCATCCTGAGTCAAAGAACTTCTCTCCACAGTAAGCACAAATCTTGTAGTCCATTTATATCATCTTTCCAAAATCAAATTTATTCATTTTTTTAATAATTCATATATGTAGAGATACTTATTATTTAATCATGCCTATAATACTTCAATTAATTTGTGATCAGTGTAAGAAAGTTATTTTAGAAAAAATTGGAGAAGATAATCTTAATCTTGAAAAATTTCCTATCACAAGGGAGGAAACTGAATTGTTAAACAAAACACATCGTGGTCACGAGTGTCACATAGAAGCCGTCGAGAAAACAGATTAAAATTTTAAGAAGGATTAAGTATTTTTTTATTGTAAATTTAAAATGAATTTACTATTAGTGAATTTTTATTAAATTTTTATATCCTTTTTTTTTAATTTTATTTTTTTATAAGAAAACTTACAGTGAATGTTATAGAGGAAACTTTAAATTTAATGTTTTCATCCCTAGTCTAATGTCTAAAAGTATAACAATAGCCTCAACGGTTATAAGCATATTTTTATTAACGCTTCTGACAATTGGCTTACAAATTAATGAATACCCTCTTTTTGCTCAAGAAAGTGAAATAGAAACCATCAATTCTACCAGTGGAGCTATAACTAACGCCTCTCAAACAGACGATACTCCATCTAGTGACACCCAAACAGACGAGGCTGCAACAACCGACAGCCAACAGCTTGCTACCACCAATAGTGTTGAAACAAATGAAACACAAGCAGGAAATGCTACAGCTGCAACTACACCGGCTAATGCAACTAAAGAAAAGCCTGACGCTGCTACAATTCCTATCGGTGATTCATTTTCCCAACAAGGTACATTAACATCTGTTCAAGATCCACTTCCAGGACATGAAGCTCATCAATTGGCATTAATCCTACCTCCAAGAGATGATAAAGGAATATATCAAGGCACATTGACTTATACTGCAAGTAAACCAACTGAAGTCGTAATACTACAAAATTACGCAAATGATACTAACGTTGATAACGCCTACTATGGAAGTGTCGCAAACGCTCCATTAGGAGATGGTTTAGTGGCAATAAGTCTTTTAACTCCTGAATATGGTGGACCAATTGTTTCTGCCTCTCTTCCATTCGCAGGTAATGCATTAGCATTACATAATATAGAAGGAGAACCATTCGTTGCAACCTATACAGTCAGCGGAGATGTATCTGAAGCTCAAACATATAACTCAATTACTCCACCTCCAGTAGCTGAAACTGCTCAAGGGCCTGGATCATCAGGAACTGGTTCTGATGGTGATGATGGAGACAACAAAGATGGTGATGATGGAGACAACAAAGATGGTG
>JALDXL010000041.1:0-12042 GCA_032155045.1 Nitrososphaerales archaeon | reverse complement strand
ACCCCTAACGACCTCAATATTTTTAATTATCCTAATTTGCTGTTGTTATTTGCCCGCGAATTTCACCTTTAGGATGGTCCTGGGTATGAACAATTACATATGTATTCCCACTTTGTATTTCAGACAATAAATCATTAATTGTTTTACCCGCCAATTTCCCTGTCAAATCTGAGCCTTGAACATTTCCGCTAGCAGAGAAAGAGCTAGATTTTTGAGTTAAGGATATATCTGAAAGTTTTGAAGAAAGGTCAGGAAAATTTGGGAATTTGTCAAATAACTTGCCATTGTTTCCTTGAGATTGATACAAGGTAACCAAAACATCACCATTTGTTCCTATTGCTCCGCTATGAATCTGAACTGAAGTGATTTGCCCGGTGTTTAATACATTAATTTGATAACTTAGAGAATTTGGTGATATCTCAATATTTGTTGTTCCCGTTCCATCAGTTTTAACCGGAGGTACTACTTCTTTTCCAGAAAGTGCGACTGTAAACTGTGCATTCCCTTGAGCATATATTGGATTAAAATTGCTTAATGCTGAAAACACAAGAACAAAAGTAATAACAAAAATAGTTCCAACAAAAATCATTTTTTTTAGGTTGTAAGAATCTATCATATTATTTAATTATATTTAATATATCTATTATAAAAAATTTTAGAAAATTATTATGTATTATTTTTCTTTATTTCCTATAACAATCAAACTAGAAAATTTCTACCACCTAATAAAAAAAATTATAAAAATGTTATAAAAAGATAAAAGATAGAATTTCTTCGACGAATTAAATTAAAGTTTTCCTGCTTCTTTTAATCGGACTATCATTCTGGCTTCACCTTCTTTAAATCTTTGACGTTCTTCTTCTGTTTCTAATAGTAGTTGAGGAACCGCCATAGCTTTACCATATTTATCAATGGATACCATGGTAACATATGCTCTTCCCGCATGAATTCTTATATTATAGTCAAGGTCCTCTGCAAAAATATTTACTTCAATTTCCATCGAAGACCGTTTAACATAATTAATTTGGGCCTCAAGAATCAAGGAATTGCCAATAAAAATTGGTTTAATAAAAGTCATCCTATCTATACTAGCTGTAACAACATTTGATTGATTTGCGTGTCTTTTGGCAACAATCCCAGCAGTAAGGTCTACATGTTTTAAAATAATACCCCCAAAAACATTTCCTTTTGGATTAGCATCTGATGGTAACATCATAAGTGTTGTCTCTGCTTTTGATTCACTTGGAGTTTTTTTTAGATGCTTAAATGGATTTTCCAATTATAAATACCTCCAAATTTAGATTATTATATATTTTGAAATAAACGCTTAAATTCAAATTCATCGTGACTTTATTCTATAGATACAACAAACCATTTATTTAATACTAATATTATTTTATATTATTTGAATGCACTAGATAAAAGTAAAAGACAACAAACTTCATGGTGTCAAGACTGCGATAAGGTTTTTGATAATAAGATTGATGCAGAAATTCACAAAGAAAATTCAAATCATAGAATTAAAATTGTAGAATTTTGGACAATATCACGCTGAATTACTTGAGTAAAATAAATACAAACAATTTCCAAATTCATAATTGATAGTTTATATTAAAAAAACTTAGTTCTTTCTAAGGCCACTAAATTTAGCTGATATAATTTCTTGTCTACAAATATCAAGTATATTATGATTTACTTTTTTTATTTGATCAAAACTATTACCCAAAATTCGTACTACTATTCCAGATTCGTTTGGTAATATAGAACATGCTCCTACAACAGTATCGAATTTTATAAAATCTCCACTGATCCTTTCGATTAGACTATTTATATTTTTAGACGGAGTTAAAATATACATATTCGATAACATATTAAAATCTTCTAAAATTCCAAATCTTTTGAGTGTATTTTTTTTTGGTTCTAGTAATGCTGTATCAACTAGTTTTAATTTTCCTGTAAGATTTCTGGCTACTGTCTTGAGATAACATACATCATAATCAAAATATTCATCCATAGCCATTCGTCCAGGTACGATAGTTTCAGAATATATCAGTGTTGCAGAATCATGTAAATTAAGGTTTACTGATTGAAAGAAACGTGAATCCTTATATGGTATTATTTGATCTGGAACATATTCTAAATAACAATCACTTTCTAACGTTATATTCAAAATTTGTGTTGCAAAATTTTTATTCATTCTATAAATCCTTGTTGCTCCTTGAGTAGTGAAATGAGCCATTGCGTTTTTACCAAGCTTTATGTCAATCCTATATCTATCTCCTTGAAGAACTCCGCCAGATGGAGAAATTATATAAATATAAGCCATAGAAGGAAGACTTTCTTCGAGATATAGAGCCCTTTGAATAAATAATGGAACCTTTGAATATTGTTCTTTTATAATAGTTTTATTTACTTTTTCACTCTGTTCAAGTAGCAAGTATAGTTCGCCTAATTTTCCTGCTTTACCTACTCCTAGTTGACTAAGTTCTTCTTCATAAAATAAGACTTCTTTTGGAATATCATCTGGAATAAAATATTGTAGATCTTTCAAGTTAGTTGTTCGATTGATGTTTTTGGTGGTAAATCAAACAAAACGTCTTTTATTATATGTTCTGCTACCTCTTTGATGCCTTCCCCAGTTTTGCAATTTACAAAAACAAAAGGTTTACCTTTGCGTACTAATTTAGCATCTCTTTCCATTATCTTGAGATCTGCACCAACGTATGGTGCTAGATCAATTTTATTAATTACTAATAACTCACAATTTTCTATACCAAGTCCACGCTTTCTAGGATATTTATCACCCCCTGAAACATCTATGATATAGATAAAATAATCAGCAAGTGCAGGACTAAACGTGGTGGTAATATTATCTCCTCCACTTTCGATAATAATTAGATCTAATTCTTGGTTATGGGTGGATTCAATATCTTCAACAACAGCCAAGTTCATCGAAGGGTCTTCTCTAACTGCAGTATGAGGACATCCTCCCGTAGCTAATCCAATTACGAGACTCTCAGGCATAAGTCCTCGCTCTGATGCAAGGTTTTTTCTCATCCTGTCAGCATCTTCTTTTGATACTACATCGTTAGAAAGAATTGCTGTTTTGTAACCTTTTTGACTCAATAAAGGAACAAATTGTTCTATCAGCATTGTTTTACCAGAGCCCACTGGACCTCCAATACCAATTCTTGGAATTCTTTTAAATGTCATCTCAACATAATGAAGAATATTTTATGTAATAAACATTTTTGAATCCATTCCCTCATGTTTCATTTGAACAAGGTCTATTCCAGGACTGAACTGCCACAAATGAGAGTAATGCCTATCTAAATTGTTATTTATCACTAAAGACATTACAGGTTTTAGCTCATGAATAATTTGTTGACCTTCGAAATGCTGAAGCATTCCAAGTCTTAATGCGGCTCCAACGATACTAACTGTAAACCCATATATCAGAATCATACACGCTCGTTCTTTTTTTATCCCTAAACCATATGACGCTAATGCTAAGGCTATAGGATAAACACCAGTTGCAGTCTTATTTTTAATCGAACTGAAATATGAAGAAATCAAATCATTATTTTGGATAAAGCTCAGCAAACAATTCAAAAGTTGAGTTCCAGATCTCGTCGAAGCATCACGAATCTCCTTTACCAATTTCATCGAAAATAGAATCTGATCTATTTCTATTACTTTGACCAGATTTCCCTCTTGTGCTGATTCATAAGCATTTGAAAGTGCAGCACAATCTGCAGGTCCTATTTGATATTTTAAACAAACTTCAATAAATTCAGAAATTTCCTTTTTACCCTTAATTTTCTTGTCATAGTATAATGCCTCTAATCCACTTGATGTAGTATACATACCGGTGGGAAAAAACGAATCTCCGAGCTGAAGCATACTCATTTCTTCTGAAGGAGAAAATACTTTGGTTTCTAATCCAGATGAAATAGAAGAATGAGATGTATTGTAAATTTCGGTATTATCAGTATTATGTATTTTATCATTAAAATTAGTGTTCATGTATATCAGATCCTTCGTCTGGTTCAAAAATCAATGTATCCGTTTTTATATCAATAAATTGATTAAATGATGAAAACATTTTGTTGACCATTTCTAGTTCACTTTCAGCTTGTATAGGAAAGATTATTTGATTTTTTGTTACCTTTATTGGTCTATGTAAGTTTCCGAGATTATGTCCAATCTTTACTGAAACTGGAAAATAATCTTCGATATTTGACGTGAATGTACAAGTAATTATCGCAACAAGCTCTGACCTAAGATTAAGTAATATCATTTTATTAGAATCAAGAAAAATCACATCGCCATTTTTTAAATGAGGACTATGATCGAATATAAAAATAACATCAGTTTGTTTATCAGTATATTTTCTCATTCTGAGTTTTTGTGAATCCGATCTGTCTATTATAATTTTTTCAATATTATTATTCTTTATCATATCTTCATATTTTTTCTTTAAATCTAAGTTTGTCGTTATATTACCTAAAATTTGATTAACAGTTATCATTTTATTTTATTTCCTTTTTTTATATCTATAACACTTTCTCATTTACTTGTATAAATGGATTTAGAGTTTCTTAATTCTTTAACCTTATCTATCATAGTAGACAGGTTTTTTGTATAATCTATATGTCCATAATGTTCAAAATGAGATTTAGTTACCATTGCAAAGACAAATCCAGATTTAGTAAAAAGTAATTCAGATCCTTTTTCGAATTTTTTGGCTATAATACATTTTGTTATACGATGTAAGGTATAATCAAGATTAAGATGAGTGGCAGGATCGATAAACCCAGACATTTGTTTTATTCTTCCTTCTTGTACTATAACATGTCGAACTTCCTTAGGATTTTTAATTATCAAGTTATCATCAACATTGTTTTCTTCAACACAATGACGGATTTGCATTTATTTCACCTCATCTCTTTATTTCAGATACGCTTTGTTGAGTTAGATCTTCTGCAGCAAGATTTCTATCTATTCGAAGGACTGATTTTGAAATCTCTCCAGCTGCTTCCAGTGCCATAGTTTTTACTAATAAAGGATCGAGAATTCCTTTTTCATACATATTTACCAAATCACCTGTATCAATGTCGACTCCAATATCTGGTTTTGATGCCTTTGCAGCCATTACTTTTTCTAAGCCATTAAAGCCCGCATTGGTGAGAATTTGTCTCATTATGCTTTCTAATGCTGATGCTACTACATCAAGACCAACTTGTTCCAATCCTTTTAATCTTAAACTCTTTAGCTTCTCAATAACATGTATCTCTGCTGATCCACCTCCTGACACTATTCCTCGATTTAAGGCCGCTTCTGCTGCATTTACACCATCTATAACTGATCTCCATCTCTCGAGAGAAGTTTCCTTTGTTGTTCCAGAAACAATAATTGTAACAATATTTTTTCCTGACCCGTTTTCAATGTATATTAAACCAGTATCTTCATCTTCATAGATAGCATCTGCAATTCCTAAAATCCCATCACTTTTGAGATCTTCTGTCATTCTTACAGCTTTAGCGCCTGTATAGCGAGATAAAAATTCGATTTCGTCAGATGAGATCCGTGTTGCAAATATATTTTTTGCAATCAAAAGATTCTCTACAACTTCATCAATCTCAGGAGAGGATATTAATAGGGTATTAGCACCAGTAGCTACAATTTCATCCACAATTCTTTTAGATTTTAATAAGCGATCGTTTTCCATGTTTAAAATTTCTTCATAACGATTATTTTCTTTTAACCAAGATTCTTTAACAGGTTTTAAATCGAGTTTTACAATCATAATTTTAGGTTTTAGTATTCGCATAGGCATTTCTTGATCCATACGTTTTCTCTCCAAAACTACGCCATTGAAAACGGTATCAGAAACATTAGTTTTTCTTATCACTTTGATAGATTTGTCAAAATCAAATGAATTATGATATATAGAATTTTTTCCTACTGTCCTAATTGATTGTATTACAAGCTTTGAAAGATTAGCACCATCTAGTTTTGAAGATAATGATGTTTTTATAATTTGATCTAATTCGTTATCTTCAATAGATATTTTTTTGGCATCTTTTTCTAAAATTTTACATGCATGTTTAACACCGTTTTCTATACCTTCAACTACTTTAGTAGGATGTACCCCTAGTTCTTTAACGAGTCTTTTACCTTCCTTTATCATTTCAGCAGCCATTACTACAGCAGTAGTAGTTCCATCACCCACTAATTGTTCCTGCCTTTCAGCAATCTCCACGATCATCCTTGCGACTGGATGAATTGCTTTAAGAGATAGAAGAATGGTTACTCCATCATTAGAAACGTGCCTATTCATTGCTTGATCAATTAAGAGTTTATCCAATCCTTTTGGTCCTAAAGTAGTTCGAACTGTATCTGCAACTGCCATTACAGCCTGAGAATTTGATTCTAAAGCATTGAATTCCACATTCTCAGCGATAGGTCTCCAAACGCCATGATTATGACTAGACATTAGTTATAATTGTCTATAAGGGTTATATATCTACATAATTATGATTTTAAAAAAAAGCAAAAAATAAAGAAAAAAATTTTTTGATGTCTAACTTTAGGCCATAAAGTATCTTTGTGCCATTGATAGTTCTTTTGCTGGGTCGACTGTTGCAATCTTACCATCTAGTTTAACTTCGTATGTCTCTGGATCGATTGTAATTTCAGGTGTCTTGTTATTCCATACCATATCACTTTTTCCAATATTTCTGCAATTATGGACAGGGTATAGTGTTTTTTCCAAGCCAAGTTTTTCCTTAACACCTAGATTGACTGCTGCTTTAGAAGTAAATGTTAGTGATGTTCTTTTTACTGCTTTACCTAGTGCTCCAAACATTGGTCTGTAATAAACAGGTTCAGGAGTAGGCACCGAAGCATTAGTATCACCCATTATAGACCAAGCAATAAATCCGCCTTTAAGAATCATTTTGGGTTTTACACCAAAGAACGCGGTTGGATACATTACCAAGTCGGCATATTTTCCTACTTCAAGAGATCCAAGAGCATCTGATGCCCCATGTGTTATTGCACAATTTATAGTTGTTTTTGCTAAGTATCTTTTTGCTCTGACATTATCATTATCTCCGGTTTCTTCTGCCAGTCTTCCTTTCATCTTCTTCATTTTATCTGCAGTTTGCCATGCACGTATAACTACTTCACCTATTCTGCCCATGGCTTGGCTGTCAGAAGAATACATGCTTATTACACCCTCATCATGCAAAACATCTTCAGCAGCGATAGTTTCTGCCCTAATCCTCGAGTCTGCGAATGCAACATCTTCTGGAACTGCAGGATTTAAGTGATGACAGAACATCAACATATCCAAATGCTCATCGACTGTGTTAACAGTATAAGGTCTAGTAGGATTTGTTGATGAAGGAAGAGCAAATTGCTCACCTGCTATTTTCATAATGTCAGGTGCATGACCTCCACCTGCTCCTTCTGTGTGATATGTATGAAGAGTTCTTCCATCTATTGCATTTATTGTGTCCTCTACATAACCACATTCATTAATAGAATCAGTATGAATTGCTAATTGTGTATCTGTAGCATCAACTGCACGAAGTGATGCATCAAGAACTGCAGCAGTAGTACCCCAATCTTCATGATCTTTTAGACCACAAGCTCCGGCTTCGATTTGTTCTAATTGTGTCGCAAGCGATGGATGAGAATCATTCCCCTTGCCGAGAAAACCCCAGTTAATTGGAATGTCTTCTATACTTTCCATCATTCTATTTAGATTGAAAACACCTGGTGTACAAGTAGTTGCATTGGTTCCGTCAGCAGGTCCAGTACCTCCACCTATCATAGTAGTAATACCATTACTAATTGCATCAGTATACTGTTGTGGAGAAATCATATGAACGTGTGTATCCCAGTGACCTGGAGTACATATAGTATGTTCTCCTGCAGTAGCTTCTGTACAAGCAGAAACGATCATATTTGAATTTACATTATCCATTGTTAACGGATTTCCTGCCTTACCGACTCCTGCAATTTTGCCGTCTTTTATACCAATATCTGCTTTAATTATTCCGAGCATTGGGTCAAGAATAACAGCATTTGTAATCACAAAATCTAATGCTCCACTAGCATTTGTAATCCCTGAGGCCTGTGCAAGGCCATCTCTAATTGTTTTTCCGCCTCCAAAGACACATTCGTCTCCAGAAGATATCAAATCTTTTTCAATTTCAATTATAATATCAGTATCAGCTAGTCTTATTTTATCCCCTTGTGAAGGACCAAATAGATCTGTATACTGTTTTCTAGTTAATTTTAATACCATATCAATTACCTCTTATTGTTAACTAAATCCTTTAAACCCAAGGCTCTTAGCTTTCTCAATAGATGCCCGCCTAGCTGTTGTAGAGTTTAAACCGCCCATTACTAAACCATTAAAACCATACACGATTCTTTTTCCACCTAGTTCACACAGTTCTACTTCACGAGAGTCACCTGGTTCAAAGCGAATTGAGGTTCCTGCAGGGATGTTTAACCTATATCCATATGCTTTCTCTCTAGGAAAATCTAACGCTTTGTTTACTTCATAAAAGTGGGTATGCGATCCTATCTGGCAAGCCCTGTCGCCCGTGTTTTTGACAGTTACACTTACTGTTTTTTTGTTAGAATTACAAATAACAGGATCTGCTGATAAAATATATTCTCCTGGTATCATCTTAATTACTTCCTCCGTTAATATTCAAATATTTTTTTACAATTTTTTTCATTTTTTTCACCTTTCATTGAATTGGATCATGAACTGTAACCAATTTTGTTCCGTCTGGAAAAGTTGCTTCAACTTGAACGGTATGTATCAATTCGGGTACCCCGTCCATCACTTCACTTCTAGTTAGGATCTCCCTCGCAGATTTCATCAGTTCTGCAACAGTTTTCCCATCTCTAGCACCTTCAACCACAAAATTGGCGATATATGCTACCGATTCTGGATGATTAAGTTTAACTCCTCTTTTTTTTCTACCCTCAGCAATTTGTGCTGCTGTCCAAATCATCATCTTATCAATTTCACGTGGAACTAACATCAAATTTCCAATTCACCTAAAGTAGTAGAGGATTTGAATTATTTTAAATTTCAAATATTTAATCTATATAAATGGATAATATTTATTGTCTATAATTAGTCGACGTCGGCTAAATTAATCGGTTACAGATATTGGAACAGGTAAAATCGTTGTCATCCAATAAACCATTTTATCAAAATCTCCATTTTTTTTCATAGGTAAGACATGTTCATACTTATCATTGTTTGTGAAAATTGTCAAATGGTATTTTGATATAAATGTTCCAAACATATTGTGTACTAGAGAATTTGCTCCTTTCTTTATTGTAATTTTTGATATATCAGAATAATCGAAAGTACATTCTAGATTTGGATCTTGAAGAATCTTTTCTATATGTAATTTTGCCGAATCCTTAATCTTTGATTTCTGGTTTTTTTCAGATAATATCATATAAGGAAATGGCCCAAGTCCGGCTAAAAAACCAGTATCTAAAATCCTGTTAAGTAATTTTTTCCTTGTGACAATAATTCGTTTGTTTGTAAAATCGATTAATGAATTATATCCCAGTCCTGCTTGTTTTTCCGAATTCAAACGTAGTAATAGTTCCTCAAAATTATTTTTGTTACACCAAGCTATGAAGTTTAAGATATTATCAATACCATTTTTATTATTTTTTTTAGCGTAATTTACAGAATTTAAAAATGACTTGAAATCTTCGAACTCCATTTTTTTAAAAAAAAGATGGTGGAATTATAATAAAAATTTATGGTCTTGACCATCCAATACCTGCGGGAATATTTGTAAATCCGGAAATTCCAAGTAAGAACACCCATGTAGTAAATACAAATGGTCCAGTTAATGCAGGTAAACCCCACGTTCCGAAAAATCGTTGGAACCCTGGCATTACAAAGCTACAAGAAACAGTGGCAAGTACTGCGATCAAAAATGCTTGAGGAGTTAATGGAAGGAAACTCGTTAATGCAATCATTACCAAAACCTGATTAAAACCATGCAATCCAGCTCTAGTTTCAGAAGTAGGAAGTTTTGTTAAAATTGCCATTGCTACACCGATTCCTGATCCTATAAGTGCCATAAGTCCACCCAAATAAAGAGGAGAGAAGGGATCCCACTGACCGGTGTATGCATTTGTCCACCATGGTCTATCTTGACCTGCAAGCAATGGGGCAAGCTCAAAAGCGAGCGTTAGACCAACTACCCAGAAGACTCCTGTTTTCCAGTTTTCTACGAAAGTAACTTGAGATACTCCCTTTAATGTTGCTTTTATAAATTCCACTGGTGTCCATTTAAAGTTAGGCTCGGGAAGTTGAAGAGGATTACCGCTTCCTCTAATAAGTTCTTCAGTCTGTGGTGGAATGGGTTCTGGCCAAATATCATGCCCAAATCTTTTTGTAGCATACATTAAAACCCAAGTTGTAAAAATAAACGATGATGTAAATCCTGGGATTGCCCATGATGCTTGTGTTCCATTAAGGACAAACATATCACCCATAACATGAGCCATAGCCATCCATACTACCGCAGTTACTGCAGCTCCAAATATAGATATGAAGAAAGTTGCCTTGTTAGACTTGACAAATGGCCCTGACCAAAATGCCATACCTGTCAGTATAGAATTATAACCAAATAATCCAAAAGCCACCAAGCCATATGGTGCGCCAAGAAGTATTGCTATTCCAGCTCCGATCAATCCAGAGATTACCATCATAATACCAGCACTTCTGGAAGCTAGAAAAACTCCAGCAAGTATCAGGATTCCAGTAACCGGTGAGCTAAACAATGGAACTTCAGAAATTCCATTGAATAATATGTAAAAGAAGTCCAGTATAGCATTGTTAGACACAAAATCTGCAAGTACCATAATAATTTAAATTTCCTTAGCCGTTCTTTTTAATCATTTGTATAACAAAACCCTTTATAAATAATGAATATTTTGTCTACCAGGTTCTAATCGAATAAGCCCGTTTATCATAATAAATTTAAAGATTTGTTATTGAGTAGTGAATAGATTTAAGAATTATTAAACCTATAGAATTACTATTTGAAAAAAAATATTAAAGAAGATACAAGATCGTCATTAAAAAGGATTAGCATGTCACTACCAAGCAACTTACTTGACCAATTTGATAAATCAATGAAAAATGCAGGATTTGCTGATAGGTCAAAAGCTATTCAAGCTTCGCTTTATGAATTCATACATAGTAACGAATGGAAACAAGAAAAAAATGATAATGGTTATGGAGCAGGCGCATTAGTAATTTTATATGATAATCATATTTTTGGAAATGATATTGGCTCGATAGAAAATCAACATGAATATACCGATATAATAGTATCCACCACACATTTACATCTTGACCATCAAAATTGTTTAGAAACAATTATGTTAAAGGGAAAAATTAACAGGATCAAAAAATTTAATAGATTTATTTCTGAAAGTAGAGGTATTAAAAGTCTTAAAATGCATTATATTGGCATGCCAAATTAAAAATTTTTAACTCTTATAATCTATAAGTTTTATTCCAATAAAATAGGTATTACTAATAATAGAATATGTAATAATTTCTTTTTTACAGAATTTAAATTATCCGCATATCTTTTATGAGATTTAATTTAAAACTACAATAATTTGTAACAAAATTAAAACCATAGATCAAGATAGAACACATAACCAAGAAACAAGTGAATTTCATATGGATTTACTGAAATCAATTTTGATATGAATTGACCGTTAATTTATTTTCCTACCAGTTTGATTTTGCCCTTGATGGTAATCAAAAACAGTATAGCAATTTTTAAAGACATAAGAGTAATAGTAATTATATAACGATTAAAATGTCTACGAACGACAAACCAAAATCAAACAATGCAAATCTAGACAATAATAATGAACATAAGCACAAACATGAACACAAACATGAGCATGAGCATGAGCATGAGCACAAACATGAGCATGAGCATGAGCATGAGC
>JALDXL010000040.1:0-12592 GCA_032155045.1 Nitrososphaerales archaeon | reverse complement strand
TAGGTCCTTCAACTTTTGAATAATCGGTTCCACTACCTGTCAGAGAAATTGTTGTATTAGAGGTTCCAGCTGGTTGATTTGGTATAGCTGGAGGAGGTTCCATTTGAGAAGCGGTAGAAGGTCTTTGAGTAGATGAAATCTCTTGAGAAGTTATTGAAACACCAGCTAGAAGAGGCGGAGGAGTTGCATTTCTGGTTATAGGGTTAACTGCCAAAGGAGTTAATGTTGTGAGTTTATCAATTGCTTTTTCGAGTGATATCTTTTCTAGTTTTTGATAATGAGCTATGAGTTTATCTCCAATTGATGTATTA
Organism: Nitrososphaerales archaeon; assembly: GCA_032155045.1. Taxonomy (GTDB): domain Archaea; phylum Thermoproteota; class Nitrososphaeria; order Nitrososphaerales; family Nitrososphaeraceae; genus TH1177. The sequence goes on along the minus strand of JALDXL010000040.1, from coordinate 12,281 downwards.
CGTATGATCGTATCAATTATCATTTTTGCCTTTAAATCAGCTTTTTGTCTGTAATTTTTTATCCAATATTGATCGCCAAATTTTTCTATAGGTTTTACCTGATAAATTAAATCGATAACTTCTCCTGTTACGATTTCGACAGTTATATCAAGTGAAACTGATAGTGTTTTACCTGTAAAATAATCTTTCTCTTCTTCTTTCCATGAATGTATTACATAAATTCGATCTGCATACCTATCAAGTTTAAAACCTGTTTTCTTTAATTCATTAAAAATATTGTTAATTGTTGATTCTTCTGTCAGATTTACTGGTAATCTAAATATTCCCAGCTTGTACCCATGGAGGGGATAAACTCCACGTTTTGAAATTTCAGAAAGCATTACCCAGACCCTATCCTTTAGGAAAACGGACATAATTTTATTAAAACTTGAAAAACCTAAAAGCGTTTCGATTTTTTCTTCATTTTTAAAAAATTTAGATTTTATTAAATTAAATTAGATATTAGATAATAACCAATAAATTTATTTAAAATGGGTTTTTGAGTTACAGGATACTCTAAATTAAAAAAAAATGTGAAGAAAATTGTCATAATGAATAGGAGATTAATTCTAGAATTCATTTTTGAAGTAATAATCAAGATTCTATAAATTACTTTAATTATTTTCATCAATTTTTTTTCTAAAATTATTCTTACATAATTTTATATATGTAAAAATTTATAAATTTTAATAACCAATTTTAATTATTTTGTGGCTAAAAGACTGTAGATTTTAATATCTTTCAACTATAGTTTTCACAGAATACATTATAAATTAAATTTAATCTATTAAATGATAACTTAATAATTCTTTTATAAATATTGTTATATTATGAAGAAAGATAAAAAAATAATTAAACACTTAAATTATAAGGACTTTACGTTTGAATAAAGGGCCGGTAGTTTAGCCTGGTAGAATACCTGCCTTGCATGCCACCAAGGCAGAGGAAACGTAGGTGGTCGTGGGTTCAAATCCCACCCGGTCCATACATAATTAGACTAGTTGGCTTTTTCTAGTAATCTTTGAATAATTTTCTCTGCTATTACATTTGAAGCTAGATCCTGAGATTCTTGAGTTTGAGCTCCAATATGTGGAGTACAAATTAGATTAGGTAACTCAATTAGTTTTTTATTAGTTGGAGGTTCCTTTTCAAAAACATCCAGGGCGGCACCAGCAATTTTTTTTGTAATTAAAGCATCATATAATGAATTCTCGTCAACTACCTCACCCCTTGATGAATTTATAAAGAATGCTGTAGCTTTCATTTTTGAAAATGCAATTGAATTAAACATATGTTTCGTTTCAGGACTATATGGTACATGACATGATATAAAATCAGAACTTGCTATCAAAGTATTAAAGTCAGTTGTTATCATTCCAACTTCTTTAATAAAATCACTTTTAATTGGAACTGTGTCATAACCTATAATAATCATACGGAATGATCTAGCAAGTCTTGCTAAGTTTCTTCCTATATTGCCAACTCCAACAATACCTAGATACTTTCCCTTTAATTCAATACCAGTTAAATCCTTCTTTATCCAATTTCCCTTCTTCATTTCCCTATCAGCCAACATCAAATTTCTAGCCATTGAAAGCATTAAACCTATAACTAATTCCCCAACAGCATTGATTGCCGATTCTGTAGAATTAATTACTTCAATATTTCGTTTTATAGCAGATTCAACATCAACGTTGTCTAGTCCAACTCCGACTCTGGCTATTATTTTAGCATTCTTTGCTTTAGAGATAATATCACTAGTAATTTTAGTTCTACTTCTTACAATAATTACATCATAATTCTCCACTTCTGAGATTAAATCTGAATTTGATATTGAAGGTTTGTTCACAACATTAAGACCTGATTTTGTCAAAATGTTTATTCCAATAGGTGAAATTGGATCACAAACTAGAACTTTTCCATTTATTTGCACAAATAAATTTTTTTAACTGCAAATATAATTATTACTTTATCTTCTTTAATGATAAATGTATAAAACGATGATGAACCTACTTTTCTGAAATAGTTTCTCCTGATAGATGATCAATAAAATATGTTTTACTTATATTTGGAAAATAGAGTTCCCAACCAAAATGGTTTCCAGTTGTGACAGTTGATAAAGTTTTTCCCATATATTTTCCTATGGAATTAGTATTAACATTAGAGTCATATATTTCACCATTCCCTTTTATATATACATATTTTGAAACAACATTATCAATTTGTTCCGGTGTGAAGTTATTTCTTTTAGCAATAATTGATATTGCTGTATCATTAGACATAGGTAAATAATTTACAGAAGGCCGAGTCAAAGAGTCTATTAAACTAATATAAACTAAAAAAGTGAACAATGATGCAACGACTAATGTAACCAATAATTTCTTAAGCATATAAAAATTTTATATTTTTTTATTATTTATGTTAATAGGTTTTAATACATTTAATAATACTTTTTTCATAAATGTTCTTTATTGGAAAAAATTACAAAAAAATTATTAGATTTAGGATTAACACTTTCACCACCACCAAAACCTGTTGGAGCTTATATGCCTATTGTTGAAGTAAACGATCTAATCTTCATATCAGGACAAATTCCACTCGATACGAATTCAACTCCTCCAGTAGTTAAATATCAAGGAAAAATAGGATTAGATAGTACAATAGAGAGCGGTCAAGAGGCAGGAATACTTTGTACACTGAATGCACTTTCTTTGTTAAATGAACATCTTGGAAGTTTAGATTCTATTCAGAAGATAGTAAAGGTTTCTGCTTATATTAACGCGATAGAATCTTTTAATGAACACGTAAAGGTTATCAATCCTTCTTCAAATCTTTTAGAAAAGATATTTAATGAAAAAGGTATGCATTCGAGGGTAGCGGTAGGAGTTGCAAGTCTTCCATTAAATAGTACTATAGAATTAGAATTTATCGTTAAGTTTAAATAATTTATTAATAGAGTTGATATCTCTTTAAAGGAAATTTTTATATATCCTTTAGAAAGCAATCCATTATATTTTAAAATGTATAAACAGATGGCGCAAACTTGGATTACAATGTGGAAGAATAATAGTGATGAGATCAAGGCTCGAGCTATTGGTTGGAGAAAAGAATTATCAATTCATAGGATAAATAGGCCAAGTCGATTAGATCGAGCACGAAAACTGGGATATAAAGCAAAACAGGGCATTGTGGTTATCCGAGCTAGAGTTGGCAGGGGTGGTATGAGAAAGCAGAGACCTGTGGCAGGTCGTCGACCAAAACATAGTGGTGTTATTCGTATAAAACAAGCAACAAATATGAGGTTAGTTGCAGAAAAAAGAGTAAACGAAAAGTTTCCCAATATGGAAATAATAGGTTCATATTTTCTATATAAAGATGGTAAAAATGCGTGGTACGAAGTTATTTTAGCAGATCCATCGCATCCTTCAATTTACAAAGACAGCGAAATGAGGAGAAAATTAAAATCTTTGGCGTAATAATTTCTTGTTGTTAAACCTTATAATTATTTTTTATAGGGTTTTGCAAGATTTTTAATTTTTTCTATTAAAGAATATAATTGAGTTTTATCCAAGTTCTTTTCTAAAGAAATGTAATATATTAAATCATTTGAATAAAAACTTACAATATCGACCCGTGAATTTGCGAACAAAATAAATTGTGTTTCCCCTACAGAATTTTCATAATTCCTTCTTAAAGTATAAACCATGGAATGTACATACAATTCATTCTTCATATCTTCAGGTTTTAGGAAAGGTGTGATATCATCCCTGAGCTGCCCTGCTAAAGTTCTTCCAAATTTATTTGTGATACCAACATAACGAATATTTGAAGAAATCTCTAAAATTTGCATACATAGCAATTTTAACTGTGAATTGACTTTACTAACATTTTCAGCCATATTATTCATTTAAAAGATCAGTATAAAATAGTTTAGAAGACATTATTATAATGAAATAAATAAAATTAAAAGAATGGGATAAAAGAGCTATTGATTTTTTTCTTCTAGTATGGAAGATACGTATTGAAGTGTTTTTAATGTATCTGATTCTTTTAGACTGATTCGATTATTTATGATATATTCCTTAAACTTTAAAAATGAATCCTTTTTTGTAGGAAATAATTCTATCGCTTTCTCAAGAATATATTCATAATTTCGATATGGAAAATAGATACTCTTTGCTATCTTCACCATTATTTTCTTTGTTTCGTTATCGATTACTTTATTTTTCAAAGCCAAAAAAATATTATATCTGATATCTATCATTGCCTCGGAAATAAGATTATATTCAGAATCAAAAGTAACTGCGACTTCATCGTCAGAGTTTATTATATTCTTCCTATATAATTCAAAAATCTTTCCAATTCCTTTCATACCAAATTTTTCTAACTCAACTGCTCTTAATGCTCCAATACTTGATGCACCATAAACTTGAAAATTATTTTTACGAATAACTTGAAATACTTCAATAGGAGTTGGAGGATAATCTTGTAAAAACACTCCATCTATTAAAATTACTATAGAGGTGTCGGACATCATGCTTAACTTGATAAAATCACCTTTTTTTGCAGGAGGTCGAAAATCTGCATTGATAACCTTTTTTGCTTTCGCTAAACTTAAAGATGGTCCTAGGAAAACAATTGGTAAATTCATTTAAAGTAACCCCTTTGCTCTCCAACCCATAATTGTTTTGGAAATCATAAAGGTTTCTAAACCAGGGATGATAGCTCTCACAACTGGAATTTTTAAATTTGGATTTGTTAAATCTACTATTATTACCTTTTTCAAACCTGCGTCCTTAAGAAATTTAACCATGAGATTAATATCTTCTAAAATGTCTTCATATTCGTATGTAGTTATTTCCGAAAAATTAATTTTATTCTTTGAAGCCATAAATTGCCATGAATTCTTGTCATCGGTATTATGTATATCATATCTGATTTTTCGAAGATCATCCCTGGCACCGTGAATATTGGCTACTCGTGTTTGAGAAACCTCTGTAATAGCTCTCATTAATGCAATTCTTTTATCAGGATGTGTACCATGTCCTTCTGCTAAATATCCATAGTCATGAGATATCCATTCTACACATCCGACATTGAAGGTTGGAATTTTAATATTTGTTGTAATATCCTTAATTATTAGTTTAATATTGAATTTTTCAAATTTTTGTATTAATTTATTTATTGGGCTAAAATCCGCATTATTGACTAGAACATCTGGAAATATAGTATTATCATCTATAAACAAATTCTTTGAAAATGGTCTAATCGGATAACCTTTTTTTTGTAAATTATTATATATGTTACTCAAGATATGAAATGGAGTTGCACTTGCACGTAATTGAGCAATACTTATGGCATCTCTTTCAATCACTTCTGCCAGGGCATGACAAACAGCTTCCTCTAATACATTTCCAGAAGCTAAACCATTTGTATGATGATATGCAAATGGATTTATAGAAGGGGATTGTGGGTTGTAACGAAATAATGCTAATCCCGCAGGTACTAATATATCTTCATTATTAATTATATCAAACCCTCTAACATAATCCATTTGCATCTCATCTTGGAAATCGAATGAAAGCGGTTCTATGACTTCATAAGGATGAAGAATATTATATGATTTTTTTAATTCATTATGAGTACCGCATATGAACTTTTTATTATAAGAATTAGGTAATGATGAATATCGTTCTATGCTTTCCATAATTGCACTTGCTTTTGCATGTTGTTTAGTTTGACCTTTTCCGCTATAGACCCAAATATAATCTTCAGTACCTGGGAGGACAGACGAATAATTTGGGATATATAATTTATCCATATATGTTATATCTGCGATTCTTGTGAGTCCAATTTTTTTAGATATATCTGTAATTTCTTTAAGAGTTTGATCTACAGGAATCGTTCTTGAAGTTCCATCCATAGTCCATTTTTTTCGATTACGAAAAATCAATTAAAAAAAATATTAATTTAACTCTTATCAAGGTTACTGATTTCCAATAAACATATATATCAGTTTATACATTTTGTTATTCACTTTGATTTCGCGTCAGAAGGAAGCAGAGATTATTAGCGAAATTCTGCTAAAGGCTGCAAGCGAAGCAGAATTCAGAAATTCTCTTATAAAGGATACTTCTTCAATACTCGAAAAATATAATATTTCTAACGAAGCAAAATATATAATTCGAAAGAGCATTATAGATTTAACTCAATGATATATCATTCATCTAGTTTAACTATATTTGATTATTAAAGGCACTATTTAGGTAAAATCATTTTATTTTGTTAGGAGCTTTATTAATCTCTAGTTAGATTATTTGCTTCCTTAATAGTTTTTGTCCCCCGCCTCTGACTCACATCTATTCATAGATAGCCATACACACCTGCTGTGTATTTCTCCTAGTGCACTCTCTATAACGGGGTACCTAACACCTATTATTTTAAAGATTATATTTAGGTGTTAAGGCAATAATATCTTTAATTTATTCTATATAAAATTATTATGTATGAAAACTATTGTCCTTGCCCTGTCGTATAAACCTTAAAAGACTAGATAAATTTAACTCGAAAATTGACAATGGAAGACGTAAGTTAAATTTAGTAATAAATTGGGGAGATATTTCACCTAAAAATCCTACCATTTCGTTCTGTAAAAATATATCTCCAGATCTCCCGCTGATAAATAAATCATTTTGGTTTTTTTTGGTTATAATCTCTTCTCCAAAATTTAATTTAAATATAGACTGTAATATCGATTTAATTTCAGTATAGCTAGTATTATTTGATGCAATAATAGCCCCTAAACTCCAATTTTCCTCGATCTTTGATTTCAAATGAAATGTTTTCCCTATCTCAAAAATTTTTTGTGGGTATTCTTCGTGAATATTATAGGAAAGATTATTCATCAAAGAAGGTATTATATTAGTCCTAAGAAATTCATGCTCTTTACTTTTACTCTCACTTACTTTCATTCTTTCTAATGTTTCAAGGGCATTCTGATTAAATAAGGTAAAAAGAGTATAATCTATCAATGTAAAATTAACCATTTCTAGAAATCCAAGCCCAATGAGTGTTTCTCTTAGGTTTCCAAATGTGTTGAAATCATTATTTTTTAATCCTGACGATATTTGAAAAAATGGAAGAGTAGGTTTTAACTTATCTATACCATATCCTATAGCAACTTCCTCCACTATATCGGTGGGATGAATAATGTCATTTCTAAAAGGAGGTACTAAGCATTTAATTTTATTTTTGTTTAATATCTTTCCATCTAATCTAGATTTATGTAATAAATCTATAATCTGTTTTGTAGTTAGGTCTAATCCCAAATAATTATTTATCAAATCATTATTAACTATTATTGGTTTATTTTTAATAATTTTTAATGGAGAGAAAACTGATCTTTCATCATATATATTACCAGAATATATTTTAAATCCTTCATCGAATAGATAAAAAGCTAGTATAGCAAGTATATGTTTACAGATTTCTAAATTTGTGCCTGTTATTTCTATTAATAGATTTTTACTTTCGTTTGTAACCTTTGTTTTATTACTATTTATAATTGGGGGAAACGATAAAATTTGATTATTATCATCAATAAGAGCTGGGAACCTATTATATTTATTAACTAAATGAGAATATTTTTTTCCTACTTCAGTAACATTTAAAATTTCTTTAAATGTTAAAGAAGAATTTTGGTCTAAAGGTACAAATGATTCCTTAGGAGGTTTTATTGTGTAAATTAATGGAAATTTTATTTTATCTAGGTCATGAATGCCTATCGATGCTTTTTTTCTTCCTCTAGCGATGCCATTATGAAGGTCCTCTTGAATTGAAATTAATTCATTTAACAAAAAGTTGGTCATTTTGTCTTTTTGAGTAGCTACAAAAAACAAAATTATCGGTCTTACCTGCTTTATTTTTTGGTCTATATTTATTTTATATGATCTATTAAAAGAATATTTTAGTATTGGTAGTCCAATTGTCTCATTAATTAATCCTTTTAAAGATCGGAAAATTCCAGTATCACTTGAAAAATCAGGACGATTAGGATTATACTCTACTCTTATTTTCTCTTTATCAATCCCTTCAATATCTAATCCAATGAAAGGAAGTTTTTCAATTAAGTTATCAGCTTTATTAGTTGGAAATGTTTCTCTTATCCTAGATTTTAATATGTTTACTACAGGCATTTATTTAAGCTCCTTAACCATTTAATTTTATTAGCATATAATTCTCTCACGTCGGATAATCTATATTTCAACATAGCTATTCTTTCAATTCCTCCACCCCATGCTAAAACAGGATTACTTATTCCTAAAGGTCCTACAACTTCTCTCCTAAAAATACCCATTCCAAAAAGCTCTATCCATTTATCTAAATTCTCATTATAAATCATAGACTGTAGAGAAGGTTCTGTATATGGAAAAAATGTTGGCCAAAACTTAATTTTTTTTATACCAATTCTGTTATAAAATTCTGTCTGAATTCCCATCAAGTCCCTCAGAGTTATATTTTTCCCAGTAACTACTCCTTCAATTTGATTGAATTCTACTAAATGCTTATATGAAACTTTTTCATTTCTGAATACTCTTCCTATTGTGAAAATTCTTGCCTCTTCTGGTTTAGTCTCAGATAAATATTTCAAAGTTATTGGTGTAGTATGTGTCCTTAAAACTAGATTTTTTGCTTTTTTAATATCCCATGAATATTTCCAACCTTGCAAATGGGAATTAGCTATTTTTTGTGAAAGTTTTTTGGTCGCATGATTAAAAATCATTTTATCAGTTAAATAAAATGTGTCTTGCATTTCTCTAGCTGCATGATCTTGAGGGGTAAAAAGAGCATCAAAATTCCAGAAAGCCGATTGAACATAATTTCCTTCAATTTCTACAAAACCAAGGCTTGTAAATGCTTCTCGTATTTCATTGATTAGATCAGTTAAAGGATGAGTTCTACCTGGAATTGCCGTTGGTGCTTTAGATTCAATATCAATTGGACGAAATTGGATATTTTTCCATTTTTCAGAAACTAAATGCTCTGGAAGTAATGAAGTAACTGTTTTTTCAGTTTTAACTACATCTTCATTAAGTAATTGAGTTTGAATATTTTTTCCAAATTCTGTAAGTATTACATTTCCTTCATTTTTTTTTTCCTTGATGAATTTTGGACGTTTTAAAAGAATTTTAAGAACATTTAATTCGGAATTAGATATCTCTGATTCATTCAAGGTTTTTTCTAAAAAGATTTTTTTTAATAGGATCTCTTCATCGCTCTTTTTTTCATAATTTTCGGATAACTTAAAAATTAATCCCTCATTTTTTATTTGTGATAATTCAATCCATTTATTGATCCTTGCCTTAGATATTGCTACATTAATTTCAGGTTGGGTTAACATCTTATTCTCTAAAATTTTGGTAATTGTTGTATTTCCTTGTTTTACAGCATCAACCAATCTTCTTTCAGGTAGTCCATTTTCAATTGAAATCCTTCCAGCATCATCTAATGAGAATTCCATTGAAGGTTTTGAATAATCTATTATATTTTTAAATTTTAACCATTGTAAACCTCTTCGTAATTGATCAATAGTGAGATTAGTTTTCTTCTCTAGATTGGCTAATGCATTTTCAGAAAAAGTATCTATTGAATTTAAAATTTTTGTTTCTATTGGATGTAATTCTTCGATATCGATTTGAGATTGTTCCAATTAATTTTTATAAAAAATATTTTTAAACGTTTAAACGTTTGTAATTTTACTATTATGAAAATGGCCGATTCTTCCAAGAATATTAATTTTACTATTGATAATGATTCTAATAATCCTCCTACTGATATTGTCATTACACCGTGGGAAGTTCAAGGTGATTTAGAGGAAAAAAATTACGCTAAATTGATAGAAAAATTTGGGACTCAAGCTATATCGTTAAAATTGATAGAAAAAATTAAAAAATTGACAGGAGAAGTTCATCCTCTTATTAAATCACAGTACTTTTTTTCTCACAGGGATTTGGATTGGCTTTTGAATAAATATGAACATGGAGAGCCATTTTACCTTTATACTGGTCGAGGACCATCAGGATCTGTTCATATTGGACATATTTTACCGTGGTTGTTTACAAAATATTTACAGGTTAAATTCGGTTCGAAACTGTTATTTCAAGTAACAGATGATGAAAAGTTTCTTTATAATACTGGGGCTACTAGAGAAACTATTTCTAAATATACAGAGGAAAATATATTGGACATTATTGCAATAGGATTTAATCCAAAATTAACTAAAATTATCATAGACACAAAACATATTAGTTATTTATATCCAATTGCATTAGAAATTGCAAAAAAGATAACCTTCTCAACAGCAAAGGCAGTTTTTGGTTTTACAAATACAACCAATATAGGTATGATAGGTTTTCCTCCAATACAAGCTGTCCCTTGTTTTCTTCCTTCTATAATTGAAAATAAACCAACTCCAGTTCTTATTCCTGCCGCAATAGATCAAGATCCATATTGGAGGATAACTAGAGATATTGCAGAAAAATTAGGTTTTTACAAACCTACCCAAATACATAGTAAATTTTTACCTAGTTTATCAAGATTATCTAAAATGTCCTCGTCAAAGCCAGAAACTGCAATCTTAACTACAGATGAGCCAGAAACTGTCGAAAAAAAGATTTTATCATCTTTTACTGGTGGACAACCTACCATTGCATTACAAAAAAAATTAGGAGCAAATGCAGATATCTGTCCAGTATATTGGTATCTTAAATATTTTTTTGATACTGAGAAGGAATCCTTTGAACGATATATCAAATGCAAAAGCGGAAACTTACTCTGTGGAGAATGCAAGAGTAAACTTGCTAAGGATACTCGTTCTTTTGTTATAGAATTTAAAAATAGGAGAGAAAAAGCTAAAGACAAAGTAAATGAATACATGTTTGATCGAATTGACTAGCAAAAGAAAATTTGACATTATAACATTTTTAGATAAATACGAAAAAGAAAAGGCGATAGGTTTATTCTCAGTTCATAAAGACAATTCAATATTTGTATTTGATGTTGAAAATATTGTTGATAATGAAATAATAATAAGATTAAATGATAAAACCTCGCATAGTATCACATTAAATGATAATAACGACGCGCAGCTTCTATTTTTCTTAATTAAAGAAATAAAAAATGGTCATAGAAGTTTTGTAAAAACCGAATATTTAATTTCAGATGAGAATAAATTAAAATTAATCACTGAAATAAATAAGTAAATAATATGCCGATGGAAAATTCTAAGTATTCAAATCTAAACTTTTTATTATATTGTTACTAAAAATGTTAATTTTAGAATTATTGGTATTTTACTTAAAATAAGTTATTGCAATGATTGAGATATTTTTGTTTCTAATAGACTTTGATCTCAAATTAAATATTATGTTGAATTCACCATAAGAAATATATTTTTATACAAATTTGTTATGTTTTTAGACCTAATTAATACTACTATTGTTAAATTAATATGTAGATGAATTAATTACCTAAATGTCATATTTCTCCTTCATAACTTCTGCTAATTAAATTAACTTACCAATTAAAAACACCTAGTTCTATTATTATAAAAAATATTTATGCAATTCTGTTAAAAGTTTACCTAGTTATCTTATCATAATGGTTTTCTAAGAATATTTCCTTTACTATCAATTTCGCCATTTCGAATTCTCGTTGATGATATAGGTTTACCATCTTCAGATTTTGCAATTTCAACTATTATTACACCCAATGGAGTTAGATGCTTATTTATCCTAATTTTATTAATCTCTTCAACTTTTACCAAGGTCTCTTCACTTACTACGATGGCTTCGATATCTGCTGATGAAATAACAGGACCAAACTCATCTTCTAACTTTATTATGTTATAATCGATAGAATCGAAATCTTCTAAAATTTTTCTTTTTAAATTCTGATATCTTACCTCGTAATTATTTTTTATATTAGAATTACATTTAAATTTTTTTACAAAATCATCGCTAGTTAAACCGATAATTACATGTTTTCCTATATTAAACGCCACTGATAATAATTTTAAATGTCCGATATGAATATAATCAAATGTTCCACCAGTAGCCACTAGATCTAATTTTTTCAATTGACTGTTTCGAGATAAATTGTGAAATAGATTTGTAATCTAATTAAGTAGATTTTTCGTAGATTTTAATAGCTTGAGGAGGACAAACATTTTCACATGCTAGACA
>JALDXL010000039.1:0-12908 GCA_032155045.1 Nitrososphaerales archaeon | reverse complement strand
AGTAATTTTTAGTAAAAAACCTCTTATTTCTAATAAGATTATATTATTTATATAATAACAATTAGAATACAAGATACAGATAAAGGTACAGACCCCCATCTATTTTCATAACTATGAATAAAATTTATAAAAAAATTCTAAAAATCGCCATGTTTTATAAATTTCCAAAAATATTATTAAAGCTTCTGCTAGAAGGATATTGGTTGAAATGGGAAAGAGACATTATTTGTATTAATTTACCAATAAGAAATAATAGAAAATTAAGACTACTTTATTCAAAAGCCAGTTGATATAGAAAATCTACTTAAGTTCTAGAATGAATATCTAACAATAATCAGTATAGTAATTACCTATATTATTGTTATAAGGAAACATCAATTCTCTAAAATTTTTATATACTTTATAAATAATGTTAATTATCACTATAGCATGTCATCCTCTCATCATTTAACAAATATTTCATCAAATGAGCATATCATGTTACTATACGGTAGCGATGATGAGCGTAATAATGCTGCTGTAAATTATATTAATAAAGGATTAAAGAGCGGATACCACTGTATTTATGCGTCTATCTATGCAAATGATAGTAAAAGTAGCTCTGCTATTTCAAACTTGTCCTATAAAATTGATAATTATAAAGAAAATATTGAAAGTGGTGAACTACAAGTTGTTGATTTTAAACCTTATTATGAGTCAGCACTTGATATAAATTTACGTCCTTTTAAAAACCTAAAGATGAAATTGGAAGAAACTCTTAAACATCGTAAATTGGAAGGCAAAAAAGATGCAATACTAGTATTTGCAGATGCAGCATGTTTTTTATCACATAATAACCAATTTGACGAATGTGAAATATTAGAATGGTGGTGGCATGAAACTACTACGGAATGGAGACAAAATAATCAAAAAATTACTGTAGTGTGTCCTCACCCTGGACCCGTCATTAACAATTCTTTATTGTCTGTTACCAAAGCCCGCCTTAATGGAACGCATACAATAACGATTGATTTAAAACAATCCACAGGCGAAACCAAAAGAAGAAAGAAAAAAAATCTAAACGAATCCCAATAGCAGAACCAGAACGAGATATATAGGTTCTTTACCCGCTTTTTACAAAGCAGATAATTTTTCAATAACCGATGTTAATAATGGCAAAAATAGTAACAAATTTTTAGAATCTTTATTTTCATATAAAGAAGAAGACAAAAACAATAACAACGACTATTGATATAATTATAAGAACGTCATACAGTTGATATTATTAAATTCTATAAATTATAATTATATTAGAAACTATCAAACATTTAGCATCAATTAACCGATTAGTGTATATGAGTATTTACAATAATAAATCCTACAATACCGATTTAATAATAACTCAATTAAATTTATTTTAAAAGTTTCTAATAATAAAAGCTAAATAGGAATAGTATTTTGCTAATATATTATAAGAATAAAACTAAGATTTTATCAAGTTTCTTACTACTATATCTATTACACCATCATCGATTATTGCACCACTAGTCGAATTTCTAAAACCAATATATCCACAATTATTATTTCCCCATAAACGAGAAGGATGAATATTTTCAAAACATTCTTTTGTATTACCATCTCCATCTGCATCAGAAATAGGAGGTATTTCATATGATACATTAATATCCTTGTAATTGAGATGAAACGCCCCCTTTGGTGCTCCAACCAAACCTAGTGGCTGATAATTCTCAATTTGTTTATTAACTCTTAAACCCTCATCTTTAGGATTAAATAAATTATAAAATTTATTCACTACATTCTCTATTGCATTTCCTGATAGAGTATTGTTACTTATTAATTGATTGTTAATAGCTGCACCTAGTAAATGTACTGTTGATATTTTGGTATTCCAATTAGTGTTAATACCAAGGATAACTAAAGCACTATCAATAACTGATGCGCCTAGAGAATGAGCCATTAGATGAATATTAGTACTTGGACATTTATTTTTAAATTCCATAAGAAATTGTGCTAGATATAATCCATTATCTCTAGCATTGCTTTTAGCTATATCCCAGTTTACTTTAGAATCCCAACTTAATCCAACGATAGGTATTCTATATTTATTATAAATTAAGGACGTTTGTATTCTATTAAATTCTTCTTTTGCGTCTGACTTAGTTTTATTAAAACCATGAACATATAGAGCGATTTCATTTGGACAACCTGACCCAAACTTATTATAAGCAGAATTGACTAATTGTGTTATATTAACGTCTTTTGTACGTGTAGATAGTTCATATATTGGAGATAGAAATTTTTTCTCCGATATCTCAAGTATATGCTAATGAATTAGACAAGGAAAGTGAAATAATAGAAAGTACAACTATTGATGGTAATATCACTAAAGTTATGATATAGTTATTTTTTATTAGTTGTAACATTTAAAAGTACAATCATATTTATGTATTAAAAGATTCTGACAAGAATCTTTTTTGAAAATAGAGATACTAGAAATTTTCTTAAATAAATAAGATAAAATACGTTTCTAATCATAAAAGCTAAATACAATTTGGAAAAACAATATAGTAACAATTACTTGAATGGTTATAAATATTATTTAAAGAATTAAGAAATGTCTGTTTGTCTTGTCTTAGAATTTAGTTGTTTATAGATTTTGAAATTTTGTTTATTTTCATTAGAGGTGCCAAGACTAAAAGGTGTCTTATAATCTATAATAGGAAAAGTTTTTATTTTATTTTCTAAATTTAGCATATTTACAAATAATTGTACTGCCATCGGACCAAAGCCAGTATAACGATTATTCGCTGCTACTATTGATGTTTTAATATTCTTTTCATTCTTTTGGATATCTTTGAATCTATCTGTTCATAATTGAATTTCTTTTATATCATCATAAACCCATTTGAAAATATTTTAGGAATTTTTATCTGAATAAAATTATCTTGACGAATTCTATTACACTAAAATAGTAAATTGGGTATATATTAATATGATTTACCGAAGTAGAACTGAAATAGTAGCATTGATACTAGATTCCGCTAATGGAGGAGCTACTAAAACAAAAATCATGTATAATGCTTACCTTAGTTACAATCAGTTAAAAGAATATCTTACTATGTTAATAGATAATGAAATGATTGACTACATTGATGGAAAGAAATTATTTAGAACTACAAAAAAAGGATTGAATTTATTAAGAATACATAACGAAATGGCAGAATTGTTACATTTTAATACTAAAAGAAAATAATCCGTCTATTTTTTTTAACTATTTTTTAGAGAATTAATTTGGGTATAAATTGGACTTAATCTGGGAAAATAGTTTTTAATTCCACTACAAATTAAATTTAATGACAATCAGATTTACATTAAGCCAGAGATATAGAATATTACTTTTAACAGGAGGATTAATTACAATGACTTTTTCAATCTCATTACTCTCTTTTTCTATGCCATCAACAGGAATAGTAATTCTAAATTCATATGCACAACAGAATGAAAAAATACAAAACCTTACGGAAACAAATATTCCAAAAGTACTACCTCTTGTCAGAGGTTTCGCAGATGGTAATGAGGTTTTTTATATTACGACAGAAGTATCAGATGAAAAGCTAGCAAATTATCTTACTAATCTAACCAAATCAAGAGTTGTATATACTCCAGCATTAAAATATTCACCACCACAATCTCTTGCAAATATTTATGAATTTACTAATGGAATAAAAGGAAGTGGTCCAGAAGGATTCCAACCAAATATTGCTGATTCACAACCTGGAGATAATAAATATTCACCATTATGGAAAGTTAATCTAATAACATGGAATAACGGCACAACACCACGAGAATTAACATCAGAAGAGGATATAGTAAATGCAGTTACGAATAATGAGATAACAATAAAACCAACAGGAATAATTGTTAATTGTCCATTTGTACAATGGAAAGATGGGTCTCTAAAAGTTAGAGAAAATAAAACATTAACTGACGACTCACCATATGGTGGAGGACAAGTACTCGATATTGATACTAAAAAAATGCAAGTTACTTTTGTTGCACATAGAGGATTTGCTCCTGATGGTTCTACCATATACTACATAGCAACTGATGCCTCTGTAGAGAAAGTTGCAGATGATTTAGGAGTTGTATTTGTCAATAAAACTGGTCCAACTCTTACGTCAGGCTCATCATCAGACCTATATGTATTTACAAATGGAATAAAAGGAAATGGTCCAATGGGATACCAGGCAAGTATTGCATCTACTAATGCAGGTGATGAAGCATACAGCCCACTATGGAGAATTCAAACTGTAACATGGAACGACCCAGAACAAGCACAATTTCTAACGACACTTGAGGAAATAACAGAACATGCAAAACAAGGACATCTAAAGACTGAAATTGCTGGAGTGGTAGTTAATTGTCCATTCGTTGAAATATAATATATCCCTACATTCTATCTCTTTTTTTAATTAATTATAAATTGAAAAACACACGTTTAAAATTATAAGATATCAAATTTAAAACTATAGTTAAATTTAAGCTGTTATTTTCTTATTGGATATGGATAAAAAGATAAAAATAGTAATAGGAGGGATTGTTGCAGTTATTATAATAGCTATAGCAACATATACAATTTCTCCATTATTTATTAATACTACTATAGACGAGCCGCTTCCTGATACACCTACAAATATAGGATTTGACGAATTTATGAAATTGAGTGAAGATGAAAGAGCTACTATCGGCAAGGATATGACTAAAGAAGAAAAAGATAACATAATGAGAGTCTTTGCACAAGAAAATGCAACCATTAACGATGAAATGACTATATCGGAGAATCAAACTAATGATATGTTGGCAGCTAATTTAATAGATGCTGGTGATGGTTTTCATATGGCCTCTGGACAAGTAAAAGTATTACAAATTCCAGATGGTACTCAAATATTGAGATTTGAAAATCTTGATGTAACTAATGGACCTGACCTCTATGTCTATCTTGCTACGGATACAACTGCTAAAGATTTCGTTAGTCTAGGAAGACTAAAGGGTAACATGGGTAATCAGAATTATCCAATCCCTGAAAATACGGATTTTGAAAAATATAATACAGTGTTAATATGGTGTCAAGCCTTTTCGACATTATTTGGGAGTTCTAAATTAACTACCACCTAATTCTTTTCTTTATATTCAAAATTAAACTTTATTTAACAAAATTAAGTTTCTAATATTATAAGCTATTTACTGAACCTATGTATTAGTAAAGTTCAAATCCCCTCTGAGCCCGATAAATATGTGTTAGTATAAAAAAACAATAGAGATAATCAATATCAGTTATACCTTGCATAAACTACATTAACTCATATTGTGAATTGAAGGGGAACAGTGAACTTAAACACAGGGAAAACCTAAAGCTCATGATAAAATATAGCCAATAGTAATATTTTTTTAAAAAACTTGTGAAGTATTTCGTTAATTCTGGTAATATATTTTTCAGTTAAATAGTTGTTATTGTATCAATCTCGTTGGTACCATCTTTTGAATAATATATGTGATAATAATGTATAAGGTTAAATGTTAGTAGATGTTACCAAAATTGAGATAATAAAATGTATTTTCTATCAAAAATTAAAGGAAATAAAACTTCAGTTTTCATCATTGTCTTCATGTTTATAATGATTATCCCTACTACTGCTTTTACGTTGACTACTACCATTCCTGTTTATGGTCAGCAAGATAAGACAAATTTCAATACAACAGATTCATCAAACATACAAAGTATTCCAGCAAAAAAAGTTCACGTAGGGGATATTGAAATTGCCTACAAAATGTTGGGAAAAGGTGATCCTATTTTACTTTTCAATGGTGCTTCTGATGGTATGGATGCTTGGGACCCGTCTTTTATAACAAGTCTTTCTTCAAATCACACATTAATTGCGTTTGATAGTCGCGGACTTGGAAATACAACAATGGGTTCCAAACCATATTCTATCCAGCTACTTGCAAATGATACGACTGGTCTGCTGGATGCTCTGAAAATACCAAAAGCAGATGTTATGGGATATTCTCTTGGATCATTTACAGCCCAACAGTTTGCTGTTATGTATCCAGAAAAAATAAACAGTCTAATTCTTGTTGCTGCATCATGTGGTGGAAAAGATGGCATAGATCAACCACCTGAGTTTAAAAAATTGCAATATGAATTAGTAAACAAAGCTCTAAATAATGTTTCTATTACTCAGGAGGAGATGAAACCTCTTGTATCTGCTTCAGTAGGCTCTGGATGGCTTAAATTGCATCCTGAAGTCCTTGAGAACATTCCAACAGATTTACAACAACTGAAGCCTGGGCTTTCTCCTGAAGCAATGAATAATCAGAATAACGTAGGACATCTTTGGACGGCAACAAACTGGAGTGGCGTTTGTGACCAGCTCGCGAAAATAGCCATACCCACGTTGGTCATAGCTGGAACAGATGATAATCTATATGTGCCGCATGCAAATGCTTTAGTCATTGCAGAAAAAGTTCCAGGTGCTTGGCTTGTACAGATCAAAAATGCTGGTCATGCAGTAATGGATCAATATCCTGAAGAGATTGGTAAAATAATGAGTACATTTCTATCGACTACAGCACAAACCAACTAATGATATATTTATTTTAATCTAGTAGTCGTAGTTGTGGTAGTATGATGAGTTATTAGTTGTATTCTTGGAGTTATTAAGTAAATTAGATTCAAAAATAAAAAAATCAGATATCCTTTATGGGTTTGAATCTCATTTTTACTTTATTGTCTATCATGATAAACCAAAATTATCGTGTCAATAACAATTCGCAAACCTCTGAACCCGTTATGTATATGGGTTCATATAATTGAGAATGACAATAAATCTCAAGGAAAGAGGGAGTTATCCAAAATTGCGGCCAAATTATCTACAACTATAGATACAAATTAAAACTGTACAAGTCTTCTAATATCCATAGCAATATACTAAATGAATTTTTATTATTAGCAGAATATGGCTTATTCAATGGACATCAAAACAATAATCTGGTCCTGGTCCTACTTTTTATAATATCTATAATAAACGACAAATACTATCATTTTTAGATACAAAGTTAAAAGATTTATCAAATGATCCATAAAAAAGATGATTAACAAGTTGGATCTATTATATTTTACATGGTTTCAATGAATTTTCGATAGTACAACCCTCAAATTAATATGTGATATTTTGTAATTTCTGCATTTCAAGATAATAAATAATCTCAATTTCTGTAAATAAAATTGAATAATATGTAAGTGATAGATTATAACAGTCCACAAAATATACGTAAATAGTTGGGCTTATTTTATGATGATATGAGCTATATCTATAAGAATTTCCAACAAAAATACTATTAAAAATATTTGAAAAAAAATGTTTATAACATAATAACTGTATTCTAATATCAATACAACAATGGACTATGAAAATTTAGGAAAAACTATTATGAATATGGATCCAGGAGTACGTTTCGTAACAATATTTGATACAAATGATAAAAAGATGCTATATTCAGAACATAAACCTGGTGTAACAAATTTACTCTCAAAAGAAGAAAGTCAAGAATCTCTTCAACTGGCTATAAATGCATGGAAAACGCGTAGTAAACTTGAACCAAAAATTGGAAAAGGAAAATATGTTCTTGCCGAATATGAAAAGATAAAGCGGATTACTATTCCTCTGGATGAAAATCATTTGCTTTATATAACTACGGAAGTTGGATGCGATGCTCTTAACCTTATAGATAAAGTAAAAAAATTAAATTCTTGAAGAAAGAGGAATACAAACCCTATCTTTTTTTATTTGTTTGGGTTATGGCTTTTCAATTTTTTTCTAAAAAATTTTTTAGTTGATATTGTATTCAGATAATATAATAGTTTGATAGCAATTTGACTTAGTCATATACTACAATACGTACAAACATATCTTCTAGAGCATTACCAATGGTAGTATTTTATTTTCCATTTGTATAGGACTATGACTAAATTTTTAACTAGATTTATAATTAAATCTGGTTATCATTGGTAACAATATTCACAACGAGCTGTTATCATACTGGTTTAATAGAACCCATTTTATTAAAAATAAAAAGATGCTGACCTAAACAATAGAAATGGAAATCGAGGATTAAAATTAAAGATTCTAATGTATATTTATTATTTTTATACGAATTTAGATCATTTACTGAAGATTGTTATTTAAGGCAGGGCTTGGTAAGAATAAATTAATAAGGTAATGATTGACGATTATGAAAAACTAGGTATTTTTTATTTAGGTAAGAAATACAATATCGAATCAAAAACCAAAGAAGATCAAATGGTTCTGTATGAATCAAAGGATTTACTTACTCATGCTGTTTGTGTTGGTATGACTGGAAGTGGAAAAACGGGTTTGTGTATGGTTTTACTCGAAGAAGCAATTATTGATGGGATACCATTAATAATAATAGATCCGAAGGGAGATATTTCTAATCTTTTGCTTACCTTCCCACACTTAAATGCAGAAAGTTTTTTACCATGGGTAAATGAGCAGGATGCTATAAAAAAAGGACTTTCATTAGAGGAATATGCCAAAAATCAATCAGAAACATGGAAAAAGGGAATATCAGATTGGAATCAACAGGAAGAACGAATAGAGAGACTACACAATTCAGCAAATTTTAGAATTTACACGCCTGGCAGCAATAGCGGAATCCCAGTCTCTATTTTAAAATCATTTTCATCCCCTTCAAAGGAAATATTAGAAGATTCTGAATTGCTGAGAGAAAGAATAGATAACACAGTAACTAGTTTGCTAACGTTAGCTGGTATAAAAGCAAATCCGCAGAGTCGTGAACATATTCTTATTTCTACAATTTTGAATAATGTATGGAGTGCAGGAAAGGATTTTGATCTTGCTGGATTAATAAAAGCAATACTGGAACCTCCAATGACTAAAGTAGGAGTATTAGACATAGAATCTTTTTTTCCATCAAAAGATAGATTTGAACTAGTTATGTCATTAAATAATCTGTTAGCATCACCCAATTTTTCTGCATGGATGGATGGAGTAGCCCTAGATATAGGAAATATGCTGTATGATAAAAATGGAAAACCAAATGTTTCTATTTTTTCCATATCTCATTTGAATGACAATGAACGTATGTTTTTTATCACGCTTTTGTTAAATCAGATTCTATCTTGGGTTAGAGCTCAATCAGGTACAACGAGTCTAAGATCTATTTTATACATAGATGAGTTATATGGGTATCTGCCACCCATAGCAAACCCACCATCTAAACAACCATTAATGACACTATTAAAACAGGCCAGGGCCTTCGGCCTAGGTGTTGTATTAGCGACACAAAATCCAGTCGATTTGGATTATAAAGGATTATCAAATACAGGGACCTGGTTTATTGGAAGATTGCAGACTGAACAAGATAGAGATAAAGTGCTAGATGGACTTGTTGGAGTCTCTCAGAATGGTAATAAAATAGATAATAGAAAAAAAATAGAACAATTAATTTCAGGATTAGACAATAGGATCTTTTTACTGAATAATACTCATGAAGACGAGTTAGAAATCCTACAAACCAGATGGGCACTCTCCTATTTACGAGGACCACTTGTAAAAGATCAAATAAAACAATTAATGGCACCTATAAAAAATTCGGAAGATTTTTTTGTAACCAAAACGAAATCAGAAGATTTAGTTGAGCCTAATGTTTCTAAAAACGATCTTAATAACACCGACACAAAGATGGCCAGTAAAAACAATAAAGATAAAGATATGAAAGGACAACCCATCCTATCTCCTGAAATAATTCAGTATTTTATTCCTACATCTTTTCTAAAAACGAAAAACCCAAACGAATTATTTTATAAACCTATGATAATTGGAGCAGTTTCATTAAATTTTGCTAATTCAAAATTAGATGTTGATGTAATTAAGGATTTGACTTTTATCACTCCGATAACAGATGAATCGATTCCTGTTGATTGGATGAATTCTCAACAAATAGAAATTGATATAAAAAACTTACAGAAAAATCCTGACGGTGTAAATTTTATGGAATTACCCTTAGAAGCATCCAAACCAGCAAATTATGAGTCATGGAAGAAAGATTTTATTGATTGGTTATATAGAAATCAAAAACTAAATTTATTTAAAGTAAAAAATTTAAAAGAAACTTCAAAGGTTAATGAATCAGAACGCGATTTTAAAATTAGAATTGATACATTAATCCGAGAAGTTAGAGATGATATGACTCAAAAGTTACGTCAAAAATATGCTTCTAAAATGCGTTCTCTTCAAGAGAAAATTCAAAGAGCTGAAAGCGTTGTAAGATTACAACAAGAACAGGCACAACAACAAAAAATCCAAACTGCTTTTTCCTTAGGTAGTACATTAATAGGAGCATTCATGGGTAGAAAGGTTGCGAGATATTCTTCACGAAACTCATCGGATGTTATGAGAAGAGTATCAAGAATAACAAAAGAAAAAAATGATGTAGATAAAGCTCTACAAATCTTACAATCATATCAACAACAGTTTTTAGATCTAGAAAATGAATTTAAAGCAGAAGTTATAGATATCGAGAATAAAATTAATGATTTAAATGAGTTAGAAACAATAACTATTAAACTTGATAAAAAAGATATTTCACTCAAATTATTATCTTTAACATGGGTACCAACATCTGACAATACTACTTAATTAGAATAGAATTGAAAAATTGATGAAAACGCAAGTCTTTACAAATTAAATATTTCTATGAAATCATACATGATGATTTAAGTAAAGTTAATAACTTGCCCAATTTTATATTGAATACGATTAACTCATTTTTGAAGACGCATTGTCTTATTTTTTTTTCAAATGAATTGCGACAATCTATTCAACAAAAGATCGTTAATCGTCATATACTTCATTTATCCATAATGTAAATGGGAAGAACTTTCAATTTTTCCTTTACTGTTATTTTTAATTTTTTATTAAAATTAAGTTCTATAATACGATCAGTTTAGACTAATAATGAATTTCTTATCCATTTGTAACCATAAGGAAATTTTCTTTTATTTATTCAAGGTTACAAAAAAAATTGACAGTAAATTACCTCTAGCCCAAAATTTTGTTATATTGGACCAAACCATCAATAATATTGGAAAAACTGGACATCAAGACTGAAAAAATCTAACAAATTATCAAATAATCCACCATTATAAGGATAATAATGGCATATTTTAAAAGGACGAGAAAAAAAGACTTTATCCAAGGAGAATGAAAACAGTATTAGATTTACTCGAAAAGAATCCCCCTTAGACAGATTTTGTTAAAGACTTCAATTATAAAACTTTAATTTTTACAAAGCTTGCAATGGATTCTCCTAATGGACATTATAATTTGATTAGATTAATTTTATGTCAAAAGGAAATAACAACAAACTGAAGAATTTCAGAACTTACCAGTTTCTAATATTTGAAACCCTCAAAATTATTTTATGATAAGAACTACAATGGTATTAGACTGGAAGAGAATTATAGTGATTCCATCATATAAAACATCAGCAAATAATAGTGCACTAATTATTAAGAAAAAAAACAGAATATCGTAATAAAAATGTTTAAACAGGAAATTTATTTGATGGTTTTAAGAAGTTTCCCGAAAGGTACTTGTGGTAAAGTTTAAACCTATTATCTTAGTAACATGGAAAGAGATTAGAATTATTGTACCGAAAATGGCAGATACAATGGAGAGACTTAAGATTCAAAATTACTGGTTTTATTTTAAAAGTAAGTGTATTTAAGAAATTTTTTATCACTCAATATTATCTGATATATATGCAATTACCATGGAATGACCCTAGGTCTAACAAATTCTCAACTACTATAGGATTGATTACATCTAATGGACTGAATGGACAAAATATAATGGCTTGTGAATGGACCCATCATCTTTCATACGATCCTGGTTTGATAGCTATATCTTTAGGTCCTACAAAAGCTACAGTTGGAAATATTAGAGAGTCAAAAGAATTTGGAGTTAATTTATGTGCAAATGATCAATCTGTTTTATCGAGTGTAGCAGGCGGATATAGCGGTAGCAAGTATAATAAGATCGAAGCAATAAAAGAATTGGGATTTCAGTTTTATGATGCTAGTAAAATCAAGACATTAATGGTAAAAGGAGCTTCACTCAACGTTGAGTGCAAATTATTTCAAGAAATTACATTAGGAGATCACATAATGTTTATTGGTGAAGTAATTGATGCTAAACATAATCCAGAAAAAAAATCATTAATATATCACGATGGAAAATATTGGTCGTTACAATCGCAAATAAAACCTAATCAACAAGAACGTGAAAGAATAAGAAAAATAATAGAAAAGTATAAGAAATAAATAATAAAATAGTAGAGGATACATTTTAGCACCCTAACCATTTGCTTTATTATGTTTTGATTTAAAGATAGTTAATATAAAATGACGATGTCCAATATGAAATTCTAGATCAACAATTTATATTTAATATGATGATAACTGAATGGTAATAATCGAGATGTCGTTATTAAACAACTCCTTAATATTGATTATAACTATTACTAATAATATAATAAAATAAAAATTTTATTCTTAGGTTAAAAACTATTTTAATAATACCTACAAAAAGTTACCAGCTTGATTTAAATAGTAACAAAAGATATAGTTAAAAAAAAATAATATTAAAAACATCATATTAACTTTAGTAAATAATTCATATTCGGTCTACATACTTTTAGTTATTAATAAAAAATAACAAAAATATACTTTTTCTCTAGATTTGATTAATATTTTAAAATTATTCCAAATGTATAAATTAAAAACTTTCATGTCTAACATTCAT
>JALDXL010000038.1:0-13456 GCA_032155045.1 Nitrososphaerales archaeon | reverse complement strand
GTAAAGGCATGGTTTGATTCTGTAATGCAAAATGGATTTACATTTGGAAAGGGAATTGATGATCAGATAGTCATCTCCAATGCTGGAAAAAAAGCTCTGACTTTAATATCCAGTGGAGGTGTTTACAGTAACAAATCATCTTCAAATAGGGAACATGCGTTATCACTATCAAACATTGAATTTCAGTATATGGGCTATTCTGATATAAGAGGTGTTCATGCTGAAGGAATGGATACGAGTGAAGAGATCAAGCAAATCAATTTGAATAAATCAATTTGGCAGGTGCAAGAAATAGCCAGAGAATGGTATAGAAAAGAAGGATATGAGGATTTAATGTGTATTGACCATAATATCAGGAAAACAAAATTTGATAAAACGAGATGATATTTTTATGGTGAATCCTATTGAAATCCGCAGAAAAGGAAATGCTACCTCATTGAAATTTCAAAAAAAATACTACTCATTATTATTTGGGGGCATAATGGGGTTGATAATGTCTTTGCTTACATCTTTAGCTGTTGCTATTATAAATATAGGAATTGTTCCAAATTTCTTCCAAATATGGTTCGGTATATTTTTTACCACATTTGCAATTGGTTTTCCTATCACTATAGCTGTAACTCCATTTGTAAAGAAGGTTGTAGATAAGATTACATAAAATTGAAAGTTATTTGAATAAAAGAATATACTAAAAAAAAGTTTAATGTAATTATTATCCTACTAAACCATGTGCACTACAATTCCACTTACTTATTTCCATGCCAAAATTACATTTTATTACCGCTTCTTTAGTTTTGAGTTTGCTAGTAGAATCTATTGATTTCTGAATTTCACTTTTGATTTTTGCATCGATTGTTGCTTTATCTGCAAAGGGATTTGATGAATCTGATGATTTACCTTTATGTGCAATAACATAACCTAAGAATGGAGATTTATCATAGTCTTTGATAATTGTTGAAGTTATCAAATTATGTGATTCTTTTATAGATTCTACACTTCCTAAAATATTGTAAGTGGTATCAAAGGATCCAATGTGAGACGAACCAGAAGATAAAGCATAAGTGTTTGAACCATGTTTTGTGATATGTAATGTTGATTTTTGTGCGGATGATTCTATTGGTTCTAGAAATAAAATACTGCTTATCGTCATTATACTTAATCCTAATACTAGTACGGTAACTAGAATTGATGTATTAATTACTGCCATTACAATTGCTAAATATTAATATTATTTAAAATTATACATTTTATTCAATATATTATTCGCTCTTTATTTCTTGTTTTATAATTTGAAAATGAGTCTAATATTACAGTTAAGTTATGCAATTATAAGTTGGATAAGGAACTTCCGTTAATTGTTTTATTCTGTTGTTTGAGTTGTTGTACCCTCAATCCTTTTTCTTTCTTTCTTTTTTTGTTGATAAAAATTATTTATTCAATATTATATTCTCATTCAAAAACTTTAGAATCTATAAAAATTTAAGCATCTTAATAAGAATTGTTTTAATGGCAAATAAGAATAATTTGCTATCAATACTCTTACTAGAAGTGTATTTGCTGTGGCTAGTCAAATGTTGATAGGAAACAATTATGCAGAAGCAGCCCCAATTAAATTAGAAATAGATAAGAACGCTGGTCAAATTACATGTAAGGATGGTACTAAATCAAAGATTGATGAATTTTATATTGATGCAAAAACTAATGCTCAAGGGAAAGTGACTGGAGAGTGGGGGCTAGGTCAAGCAAGTCAAGGAGCAAATATGAAAATGAGGGAACGTTTACTGAAAAGAATTATGAATTCAAATCTACTGTAGAAGATTGGTCTGTTGGGGGTATTCATTGTAAGGATACATTCGGTACAAAAGGCACCTTAAAAGGGTCATGTGGAGATGCTGCTAGTATAAAATATGAATCCGCAGTAGGTACAACCAATGATGTTAAAGGTAAAGTAACCTGTACTAAGTAGGTTACAAAAAAAGAATAAAATTAATGTAGATATGGTTTTATATTATCTTTTTTTCTTGTTATGCTTTATTTTTTATGTTCTTTTTTAGGTCATAGTAAAAATATTAGATATCTCCAATCTATAATAATAATATTATTTTCTGATTTTTTATCAGAGGCTAATGTGTCTATTACTTTATATAAAATCCTAAGATAGTTGTAGATGTTATTGAGACATGGATATTATCATCATGCGAATATCATATATATACATGAATTAGGATGTTTGTGTTAGATTAGAAATATTCGAGGAAATTCAAAAATAATCCAATTTACCATACTCATTTTTAAATATGCCATGATATTTATATCCATAATTAGTTTTTTGGACTACAAAATTGTGTCAAAAACAGTTCACACATCTCCGAGCCCGTCAACCAATTGGGTTCATATACTAGTATGTTATTCTATTCAACATATTGAAACTATCTCTTAGAATCCAATAAACTTATTATTTTAGATTGCTATAGATTATTATGGGATCAGTTTTTAGGCCAAAAGACTTTAGAAGCGGATACAAAAAAGTTATCGATAACTATTTGAAGGATCTTAGCCCTGATACTAAAGATGACGTCTATAGATTATTGAACGAATGGGAAGGTCAAACTTCAAAGGAAAAACTAATGAAAATAATCGGTCCAGAAAGAATGGAAATATTATTGAATGAAATTAAAAATCTAGATAATTTAACTGAAAATGAGAAAGAGGATCTCAAAAATATATTCAAGGATTCATTAACCTTTGATTAAGGAAATACCTTGATGGTTATATTTAACCATAGAATTAGACTTAATTTCGACAACAATTTTTTGAACTACAAATTTGTGTCAAAAGACGGTCTACACACCTCCGCATTCGTATCGAAAACAGCACTAAATTTATCTACTAAGTTGTTACCTTGTTCCAAATCATAGTTTACTAACTTAAATATTACCTACGAGAATGGGTATATAAATGATGATGTATCTCCATGACATCTACATAATCTATTGGTGCTATTGGAATTACCATCACTCTGTATTTTGCAATCTTGTAATAGATGATTAATACAGAAATATATCGGTAATAATTTTTAGACGTCGAAAAATTTTATTTATAATAGCACATAAAATAATATGAAAGATTGAATTGGATATACAGAGATATAATATCTAGGAAACAATTATCTCAGATATTTCAAAATATAATAATTAATTTATGACATTATGAAAATCTATTCTCAGAAATATTTTCTATACTAAATATTAAAATCGATTGAAAAATATTATGATTATAAATTTTATTTTATATTTTAAGAATATTCTGTTTCGTTTTTAGAAATTCTGTTTCAGTAATTATGTCCCTCTTCAAAATGATGACTATAGAACCAGAGTGAAGAAGGTTATGTTTGCCTGTTTTGATCAGAAATGAGGTAAAAATATAAATCACATTATATTTAAGAATCGGTGAACAAAGTTAATTATTTATTATTAATTATAATACCTTAATCTTTTTTAATGAAGATAGTTCTAATTACAGCAACTATAGTTGCTGTTTTGGCAATAGGCCTTTTAGGATTAAACAACAACAATAGCAATAATATACCCAATGCATTTGCACAAGGAAATGCAGTATCTATTGCAGCAGGAGCATCTAATCCAAGTGCTACAGAATTTTATGTTCCTAAAGAAATTACTGTATCTCCAGGAACTACCGTTACATGGACAAATGATGACACCACTATTCATACAGTTGTTGAAGGAAGCCCAACAAGTGCAAGTTCAGGTGCCACACCAGGCTTTGATTCCAGTATAATAGCACCAGGTGCTACATGGGACAATACCTTCGATACTGCAGGAGAATTCAATTACTACTGTAATTTACATCCATTCATGACTGGTAAAGTAACAGTATCCTAAACCTTTCTTTTTTTCATCATAGTTAGAATGATCTAAATTTATATTTTTCATTATAAATAACACTTAAGTTCTAAAATAAGGGTACAAACATTTAACCTAATTTATTAGCAAAGTTAAACCATAGCCTTCTGAGTAGGTAACAGATAGATAGAAGACATGGGTGACTATATTACATTATTTAGAGTTCGTATAATTAGATTTTCTGTTCAATAAATAAAAAAAATGGTAAAGATAATGTTATTGCGTTATTAGAACACCTTGGTTTTCTAAGCAATTTATTAAACGTCCTTATTGATGATTGATATTTAGATGTGATGGTATTAATTATTTTCAAAGGGAAAAAATTGGATGAGTATATGATATAAACAAGTTGTTGTATAATGTGTACATGGATTGCAGATACTGTTCGTTCCTCGATAGAAGGAGTACTTAATAGGTTAAAAGATATATTAATAAAAAAATAGTTTTGAAATACATAAAGAAGAACTATGTTATATATTATTTTTCTAGATAGAAACAAGAAAAAAATAACTATGTAATAATAAAATTTCGACTTATATTTTATATAGCTAAAGTAGCAACTATGTCTCTATCGATTTATTATAATTTAAAAAGTAACATAACTTTTTACAAATTAAATCTATATATTTTTTAGAAATTATCGTATAGACTATTATGAACTTAGTTTATCAATAAACAGTACATTTTTATTGCATTATTATGTAATATATTAAGGAAGGATTAGAATTAGGTAAAAGAAAAGTTTTGAATGAGGCTGCACTAAAAGAGCTTGTTATGCCTTATGAAGGAGAGATGTTTGGTAGAGTTATAAAGCTAGTAGGAGGCGATAATGTTATTGTAAAATGTAATGATGGTAAAGTACGTACATGTCGTATCCGTGGTAAGATTAAAAGAAGAATGTGGATAAGAGAAAATGATCTAGTAATACTTGCACCTTGGGATTTTCAATCTGACAAGGCAGATATTATTTGGAGATATATAGCGGCTCATGCTGATAAGTTAGAGCAAGAAGGACATTTAAAAGGTATAAATATTAATTAATTTAATTTTATTAGTATACTCTTAATTTGTACAATCTTGTCAATATTTTGAGCAGAAGTATCAATAATAATACAATTGCAGAATGAAAAAACTAGAGTTAACTAACCAATTATTTTTTATTAAAAATAACAAATAGTTATTAAAAACTAAGTGGGTTCATTTTGATATTGTTTAAGTACTTCCCGTTGAGTTTTTAATAAATTATTATAATGGTTAAATTTTTTATGGTTTCTTTTTTAATTTGAACTACAAAATTGTGTCAAAAACAGTTACACACCGAGTCCGCATACGAGTAGGATTAAATAACATTTTAAGATAACAAATTAAATTTACATAGGATTTATATGATTAACAAGTGGAATTTTGATAATATATTAACAAATGATATAGAATTGTAAAATAATCATTTTTTTAGAAATATATAAAATTAAAATATATTAATTCATAATAATAACTTTTTAATTATCTTATTGTCATTATTTTAAAAAATTACACTATTACAACTTTATGGGAAAAAAATCATTATATATCTGACGTATCTAAAATATATTTACATTTATTATTAATAAATATTGAAAATAATCCAAAAAAAAAAGAAAAATTAATTCAATATCTTTGGCTATTGTATTGATAACAGGAACATTTGCTGCGGTGTATCCATCTTTTATAAATGGAATACAAGCACAAACAGACTATGAAAATGGTTATGGATATGACAACAATAATGATAGTTACAATTCAGCAGAATATTCCCCATCATCTGATTATCCTTCAACAGAGTATGAATCGGATAGATACAACGCACTAGAATATTCATCACCACCATCATATGAATATCCGAAGTCTGGCTATGAATCTAATCAGGAAAATGACTATTATAAGTATCCACCAGCAGAAGACCCCCATCCTGCTGACATAATTGTTCCAATTGATTTTGACACAATACAAGAGGCAATTGATGCAGCAAATAAACGCGATGTAATTAAAGTATTACCTGATATATACATAGAACAAATAACAATTAGCAAGGATCTAACAATCATAGGCTCAGGTGCAAAGTCTACTATTATTGAAGCACCACTATTAGAAGAACTACAACCCAATGTAGTTGGTTTACCGTACATTGTGGAAGTTAACGACGATGCCGAAGTTACTTTGAAAGGATTTACTATTAAAGGTCTTCAAGGAACAGATTGTGATGATCTAATTGGTGTTAGTGTAATAGAAGATGGAATTATCAATCTAAATCATTCAGTAATCCAAGGATGTACTCTAAATAGTGTTGCAGTTGGTTTAGAGGGATCCGGACATGCAACTATAACAAAGACATTCATCACTGATTATAGGGATCATGGTGTTTTTGCTATCGGTCCGAATACAACATTGACAATGTCATACAATAAAGTAGAAGGATCTGCTCCTGATGTTATAGGCATAAATGGAATTCTATTTGTTGCTGGTGCTACAGGCACAATCACTAATAATGAAGTTAGTAAAAATATTTGTGAGATTCCTAATACTTGTGGTCCTGATTGGTTCAATCAAATTCAAGCATTTGGAATTGTTGCTGATAATGCTGGTAAAGGTTCCGTAATTGCTAATAATTATGTATCAAATAATGACGCTGGCATTAGTATTGCTGTAAATAGTGGATGTTGTATAGTTGATCAAAATATACTAAAAGATAACCGTTTCTTTGGAGTTGTAATAGAGGATAGCGAAAATATTGTTTCTAATACCAAAATCTTTGGAGGAAATGTTGGAGCAGCAGCCACAGCCAATTTTGATAATGCTACTGCTACCCTTGAACATGTTAAGATTATTGGTGCAGAGACTTCCCTTCAAGCACTTTCTTCTGGTAATTTGACTGCAGCAGTAAATGTACTCGCACCGTCTTTCTTTCAACCTTGATTGATGGCAATTCCTTCTAACTAATACACTCTTTTTTTTTGAATACAATATAAAATACACTTTTATCAATATTGATCGAATAGATAAAACATATTCTTTATATTTTTGAACTACAAAATTGTGTCAAAAACAATTAACACACCTCCGAGTCAGTACTATATCTGGGTTCAATATACAAGTATTTTGTAATAGTGAAATAAATAGAAGAGATGTCTAATAACGCAAAAACTGGAAACTGTTCTGAAACATGTAGAAGACATTAGCAATGATGTCAGAGGGAAGCGTATATGCAAAAGGAAATATTTAGTCTTTAATAATGCCTTCAAGTATTTACAATTAATAATTATTTCAAGTACCATTAATATCAAACATACCCCTTTAGTTATAATGAGATTTCACTTTGTTTACATCTAATATAATAATAACAAAAATTATGATTATGATAAATATTGTGCTAATAATATTTAATACTAATACTATAGCTTTTTCTACTCCTCAATCTAATTCGGATTCTCTAATTTTTGAAGATCCTGTAATAGGAATAAAGTTTGAATATCCTAACGATTGGTTTAGACAAGACTCTTTTCTTTATAGTGCTGAATCTGAATGTTTATCATTACCATGTAATAGATTACCTCAAGTACTGGTTAGCAAGGATCCAACTGTTTATGAAGGCTTTTCTCTTGAAAGTTATACGAACCAACAAAGATTGTTCCATGAATATGCTGAAGGATATCAACTCATCGCATTAAATGAGACAAAAATTGGTGGAAAGAATGCATTTCAATATATTTATAGCACCAAGTCTCCTTTTATAATGGAAAATGAAGAAATTATAAATCATGAAATATATACTACTGAAGGTATAAATCTCTATAAAATATCCTTTACAGCCCTTCTTAATGAACAATATGGTAAATATTTAAGCTCATTCAAAAAGATGATAGATACTTTTGAAATAATTAATTAGAATGTCTGTGATATATCAAACTCTTTCAATATTTATCTGAGAATTTAAATAGAATTTGGATGTAAAAAATTAGGGAAATAATAATAAGTTAATAAAAATAATTTATTATTAATTATTTAACGGAAATGGTTTTTGAGATATCTTATTAGTTATTTTCCCTCAGACACTAATTATTTCGATTTTTTGATCCATCGTTGCAACCAATCAGAGATCTCCTGATCATTCAAACCAGTTCGTTCTTTCAATATATCTATGACATTATGCTCATATACTATCTTGTTTTCATCTGGGAATTGGTTTTAGAATTGTTGAACTAGTAATTATATTCCTTTAGTTGTTATACTTAAATCTCTATCTCAATAAATTTTTTATTTTTTCAATTAATTAATTTATTACTATATCCAATTACTTAAAAAAAATACTTAAAGCTAAACAAATTGAATACTTCTTAATATAAAAAATGTTTAAAAACAAAAACAAAGGTTTTGAAATAACTGATGAAAGAATATTAGTAATAAACAAAGCAACAGAGTACATAAAAATAATATAAAAATTTGAAAATTAGAAAAATCAATATAGTTCAAACTAATACTATTATATGTGAATTTGTCAAAATGTAGACAACGAACCGAAGATGCAAATCCTCCCTCATCCATTGAAGTGTTATAAGATGCTTTTAAAAATATTAAATTAGCTTCGAAACTAATTCTAAAACTTTTAATATTGTATTACTGAACCCCGATATAATGAGAAATTGAAGCCCTCAAAGCTGGGTTTCAGTTATCGAGTCCTCTTGATTAATTAAACATAGTAGATCTGAAACGCATAAAGCAAATAAAAAATCTTATCGAATTCAATAAAAGTGAAAATTCTACTTTTAAAGACTGAATAAATAATGATGGAATATATCTCAGTAACGTCCACATTACATTGTTTGAGTTATTGGAGTTTCCATCATCTTTTTTCTATTTGTAATATTCTATAATATTTCTTTATACATAAATATATTGGTAAAAATTTTGAGGCGTCGAAAAAATTTACTTTAATAATATAAAATGTGAACTATTTATTTAATAATTACTCTAATCAATAATTACAATACTAAAATTTAGGTATAGATGATTTTAATATTCTGTCTATATTTGAGGAATTTATTTATATATATTAATATACTCAAAATTTAAATGAGAACTATATTTGATAATACATATCAAACCAAAATAAAATATTTGATTGAACAACAGGTTATAAATAAGGATACCTTTAGCAATTTATTTATTTTAGAGGAATTGAAAAACTTTGAGTGATATATCCACAACCATTAAGCAATATCCTCCGCCAGATAAAAGAAAAAAACAATCATTCCATCTTCCTCATCGCTAACTTCTATTTCTGAAAAAATGGATAAGAAAAATAAATCAATCACAGTTGCAAATTCATACAATCACAGGGGGAATCAGTATCCAAATATAATATCGAGAAATGGATTAATAGTTTAACATCTTTTCAAAATCGACATAGTAAATCAATTTATAACCATCAAGTAGCAGACTGGCTTAAAAAGGAGTTAAATTTCAGGTTACAAAGACAAAGATAAGATCGAGGAGAAAGATAAAGATAAGTACAAAGATGTTGTTGATTTTCATCAATTCAAAGAAAATGGACTAACCTTAAAAAATGTTATTTGTCATAAGCAAGGTGAAACAAATAAAATTATTATTATTTGTGGACATTATGATACAGTATTAGGTGACAATCCTGAAGATACAGTATCTAGAGCTCCAGGAGCTAATGATAATGCTAGTGGAGTAGCAGCAATTCTAGAGATAGCACGTATTCTCTTTTCTGTTGATTTAAAATATAGTATTCGTTTTGTATTATTATCTGGCGAAGAACAGGGTTTAAGAGGTTCTGAATATTATGCTGACGCTATTAAAAGGCGGAAAGAGGACCTTACTCTCCTTATTAACTTGGATATGATAGGTGTACCAACCTTTCGAGAAATTAACAAGACCGTAGAAAAAGAAGATATGACTGTTCATCATAATAGTTCTCCCAGTAAAAAGATAATCCAAATAGACATAGATAAAGAATTTGAAAATGAAGAATCTTGTAATGAGATACAAGTAAATGATGAAGAATCAGATAGATATGGCACAATAATGAAACAGATCGCTATAAATTATACTGACATTCAAGGTGCGGAGGGTTCCGTTTATTCCAGTGATTATTGTCCTTTGAAGCCCGTGGTTATGTAGTCATCAGAGCACATGATAGGTCAGCCGAACCAGATAATCATCATTATCATAGTTCCTCGGATATACCTGCCAATCTTGATTTTGGTTATCTTACCTCAGTAACTAAAATGGTGCTTGCTACAATGTTATATGTGAATAAAGAAAATTTATCATGTTAGTTGTTTATTTTTCGCAATTAATGAGATTTATATCCTAGAATAAGTTAAGATCTTATAGTTTATTCCATTTTTAATAATAGAAACCATATTCATTTTAATTTTATGATAATCATTTTAAATATTCAAAACTTTATCTATTATGTTACCGAACCCTGTTATAATGAGAATTCGAAGCATTAACTCAAAATTTTATCTTGTTCTTATTATAGTTCTGAATTATTTTTGTTGAAAAGATATAAACTAAAAAAATCCCCATCACTGGTAAATTTTATGTATATGAAATTTAATAGATTATAATTAGAACTCATCTAAAACAACAAGTTGCGAGAAAATCTTCAATTTGATATTATAATAGGTGTTATAATTGTTGTTTTATAACGTTTTAGTATCTTTTATTAGAGGAAGAGTAAATCCAAATTCTGCTCCTATCCCATTATCATTGTTCTTTCCCTCTATTTTACCGCCATGAGCTTTAATAATATGTTTAGAGATATACAATCCTAAACCTAGTCCTTCAAAAGATTTTGTATTAAACTTTGAAAACATATTTGGTAATATTTCTGGATCTATTCCCTCTCCGGTATCCTTGACAGTCACTAAGGCATAATTATTATTATTGTCATCTTCTTTCTTTTCAATGGAAATAAATATTGCATCATCTTTAGTAAATTTGATAGCATTACTTAGAAGGTTAGAAATTACTTCAGAAATTCTTTCTTTATCAGCTTCTATTGACAAAGTCTCTTTAAATGGATTAAAATTTAACTTGACCTTATGATTGCCATTTACAATAAGAGCATTATAATCATCTATAATGTTTGTGATCACATGATTTAAATCAAATTTTTCTTTGTTTAGTTTTAGTAACTGACTTTCAATTTTTGTAACATCTATTATATCATCTACAAGTCGCTGCAATCGCTTTGCATTTCTAGTAACAACATCTAGTAATTCACGTTGTTCAGTATCTTCTATTTTCGAGGAAACAATTTCAGTTAAGCCGAGTATTGGTTGAATGGGAGTACGAAGTTCATGAGCTGCTAAATTAATGAACTCCTTTTGCATTTTGTCATGCTGTTTTAGCTGTTCATTTGTTTCTTTAAGTTGTTTAAACAATTCTGCTTGTATCCAAAGACTTTCAAATATAGAAGCATATGATAATGCAATATACTTGCTATTAGAATAGGCAGCCAATCCTGATGCATCATAGGAATTGTCCTTTGCATCATCCCTTGTTTCTATAATTAGAGATTCTTTTTTATCAACAATTACAATTCCAATGCTTGTATTCAAGCTCATGTCAATAGCCCTGAGTTCTATCTCAGGGAAGACCAACATAATTTCATTTTTTAGATGTCTAATTTGGTTTTCATCAGCATGGATTAATATTCTAACCTTTATACCATGTTCTACTACTTCCTTAAATAGATGCATTATACCCATACGTGTTTGACGTCGAAATGCATGAATTGAAGGAAATATTCTTAGTACTTCTTTTTCTGCTGATTGTATTAGGTCATATGCTAGCTTTATTGATTCTCTGGGATTCTGAATAATCTCTATTTTAGATGATGATCTAATTCCTTCTCCTTTCTCTTCTTCTTCTGTTCTTGTTTTAGCAAGCAATTTAAGTAACATAGAATATACTTCTTTTAGTAGCTCTCCTCGATATAATTTCATCATTTTTCTTTTTATTTCAATGCTTGACATCTTATTATTGCAGAACCATCATCATTTATTTCTTCATTGCTAAGCTTTCTGTTTACACTTACTATTTTTCCCCACTTGAATATACATACATGGCATTATTGTAATATCAACATTAAGGATACACACTGTAAAGTACGATACTGATCCAAGGGAAATGTAACTCATTGTAGAGCAAAGGATTGAATATTTGGCTTGTTTTAGATTTTCTAACATAAACTGAATAGTATTATAAATTGATGAATATAAAGATCCTCCTAAAAAAACTAATCATTTGAAAATAAATAACTTCCGATAATTTAACATCGTTAATTATTACATATAAAATAATGGATAGAATTGTCAAATGTTAAGTTATCGATCAAAAATATCTTTGTAGATTTTGATTTGATTAATATTTATCTTTATTTGGAAAATATTCTATAAAACTTCATAGATAATTCACTATATTGTTACTCCTTTTGAATATGTCATAATATTGTCATCTGAATTTAATATATTTTTGAACAACAAAATTGTGTCAAAAACAGTTCACATACCTCAAAACCCAATTGAAGTATAAAAGAATAAAAAGATAAATAATATAATTTAAGATTGTATTTATTAGAATGTGATGTTTTTTGAAAACCTATTCTGTAAAATACAAAAATTATTTTTTAAAATAAAATAAGTTTTTAAATAGAAAATCTAATTTAATTTGGCTAATATATAAGAACTTGAAAATTTGAGAATATAAATCATACAATGGATTTTAATTTTTTCACTTATAATTTTAATATAACTCTGTTAGTAAATAAATTAGATTAAAATAGTATTAGTAGAAACCTTGAAAAAAATTTGATTTATTATTCTATAAAAGATTTTCTTCACAAATCATATAAATAAATTCTATCATGTTATTTAGATGAAAAGTCATAATATTGTCATCTATTCGATAATTCCACTCGCTCTCGTTTCTGGTTTATTATTGTTTGATAACGTAGAAGCACAAACTAACTCAACAACTGTCAACAACCAAACAACAACAATAACATCTCAACCACAACAACTACAACAACCACAAAATCAAAACGTTAATCTTACTGCTCAGGCATTAATGAAAACAGATATAGTTGAATTAAAAAATACTTTGACTAATGCCAAGTTAGCAATAGTGGATGGTAATATAGAACAAGCATTACAAGACGTTAGAAATTTAGAAACACAATTGCTACTACTAGAGCCATCTCCTCCAACTAAATTCCTAAATAATATCCATAAAGCTATAGGCGCTATAGCAAAATCGGAAATTGATAAATCATTGAATACTCTTACAAACATTGAAGTTAGTATATTAAAAGCAGAGAACCTTATATTAAAAACTGCAGTAACAGATCCTGAAATAATACAACAAGTCAAAGATTCAGTGGTAAATCCTCAGCAGATGCATCAAATTGATACTGAGAAACAATTTGATACTGAGAAACAATTTGATACTGAGAAACAATA
>JALDXL010000037.1:0-13518 GCA_032155045.1 Nitrososphaerales archaeon | reverse complement strand
TGTCTAGCATGTGAAAATGTTTGTCCTCCTCAAGCTATTAAAATCTACGAAAAATGAAACAAAATTTTTATTTATTTTTTAAATTTGAAACTTTTTATTATTAAATGGTTCGAATTATATATTTAAAGTAAAATTAAATAAATACAATATTTTAGAGAATGTATTTAAGAAATTCGTTTAAAAATGGATCAGTCATTTTATAATTAAAAATTTATAATTGCATTGCAAATATCTTTAATCTATGATAAAAAATTTTAATAATAAACCTAATA
The DNA here is from genome assembly GCA_032155045.1 of Nitrososphaerales archaeon. Lineage (GTDB taxonomy): Archaea > Thermoproteota > Nitrososphaeria > Nitrososphaerales > Nitrososphaeraceae > TH1177. Next base: position 13,246 of record JALDXL010000037.1, on the reverse strand, counting down.
AATTAATTCATGAGTCTAGTCCATATCTTTTACAACATGCCTATAATCCAGTTGATTGGTATCCTTGGGGAGAAGAAGCATTAACTAAAGCTAAAACGGAAGATAAACCCATTTTTCTCAGCATTGGATACAGTGCATGTCATTGGTGTCATGTTATGGCACATGAATCCTTCGAAGATGAAAATATTGCTGAAATTATGAATAAAAAATTTATTAACATTAAAGTTGATAGAGAAGAAAGACCAGATCTAGATGATATTTACCAAAAAGCTTGTCAAATAGCAAGCGGAAATGGCGGTTGGCCGTTATCTGTTTTTCTTACCTCATCTCAAAAACCTTTCTATGTTGGAACTTATTTTCCAAAACAGTCAAGATATGGTATTCCAGGTTTTGCCAATATTTTGAAAACATTATCAAGTGCTTATCATGAAAAAAAAGGAGAAATCGATAAGGCTTCACAAGAATTCATGAGTTCCCTCATAGAATCTTCCTCGGATATTACTAAATCTCAAGGAATAGAGATTGAAAAAACTATATTAGATGAATCTGCCATAAATCTACTTCAAATTGCTGACAAAATAAATGGAGGATTTGGACACTCTCCTAAATTTCCCAACACTACGAACCTTTTATTTCTACTTAGATATTTTAACTATTCAAAAAATTCTCATTTTCTCAATTTCGTAGAATTTACTGCTAAAAAAATGGCAAAAGGTGGAATACATGATCAAATTGGAGGTGGCTTCTCAAGATACTCTACTGACGAAAAATGGCTAATTCCTCATTTTGAAAAAATGCTTTATGATAATGCATTATTAATTCAATTATTTTGCGAGTTGTATCAAGCAACTAAAAGAAATTTCTATCTAGATCTTATTACTAGAACAACAGACTACATAATCAAGGAATTGACGCACTTTAAAGGAGAAGATGAATGTGCATTCTATTCAGCTCAAGATGCAGATTCAGAGGGTGTAGAAGGAAAATTCTATCTATGGACAAAAAACGAGATTAAAGAAATCATAACCAATCATCAAAATTTTGAAATAATATGTGACTATTTTGGTATAACTCAGGGTGGTAATTTTGAAGGGAAAAACATCCTTAATATTGTAAAGTCACTAGAATCGTTATCAAAACAATATAATCTGGAAATCAATCAACTAGAAAATAACATTAATGAATCTATAAAGATATTATTTAATACGAGAGCTTCAAGAGTCCCTCCTGAAAAAGATGAAAAGATTTTAACCTCATGGAATTCATTAATGATATCCTCCCTAATTTCTGTCTACAAAGTCACAGATAAAGTAGAATATTTGAATTATGCTAAAAAAGCAATTAATTTTATTGAGAAGAATTTAACTTTTGATGGAAATAGGTTATACCATACCCATAAAGATGGTATTTCAAAACTTAATGGATATATTGATGATTATTCTTATTATATTAATTCCTTATTGGATACATTTGAGGTAACCTCAGATCCTAAGTTTCTCGAGAGAGCTATCCAATATTCTGATTCTCTGTTAATTCATTTTTGGGATGATAAAGAAAAAAATTTCTTTTTTACATCAGATGATCATGAAGATTTAATAATAAGAACAAAAAATTTCTACGACTTGGCCGTCCCAAGTGGTAATTCTATGGCTGCTTATGCTCTATTACGTCTTTATTTTTTAATACAAAACGAAGAGTATTTTGTTAAAGCAGAGGGTATCATAAAATCAAGTTATAAAGCAGCATTAGGAAACCCTTTTGGATTTGGTCAACTGTTAATTTCATTATATCTTTATTTTAAAAAACCGATGGAAATAATAATACTTCAAAATAAAGAGAACAATAAAATTTCTAATGAAATAGAATCATGGTTAAGGAAAGAGTTTTTTCCAAACGGATTCATATTTAAGTTAAAATATCCTTCTCATGAATCTCGAAAATTATTTTCTAATATTTCAATGTTAAATGGAAAACAATTTGATGTTATTGATAAAAACCTGACTAAAGATTGTGTATATGTTTGCAAAGATTTTACTTGTTCGTTACCTATGTATTCTATTGTTGAACTCAAAAAATATTTTACCGATGATGTTTAATTCTACAATATATAATATTGTTATATGTTCCTTCATTTCTGTTATTAAATTAAAAAATCCTAAACTTTTTCCTATATTAATATCCTATCAAAAAAATCCTCGATCATCTTCAAGAATAAAACCTTTTATCATTATATATTGTCAATTTATGAATCATCAAATTAAACTATTATGTATATAAGATGATAGTCTGACTTTGAAATCCATATTATTATTACTTGCATTTTTAAAATTATTGAATTAAGTGAAATGAGATTGAATTAATTCAAAATTCAGATAAATAAAAAAGACGTTTGTCTACGGGTAAACTCAATTATAAGTATCAAATTCCATTTTAGGGAACAACTGAATCAATTATTTAAATGATTCCATAAAAAATCCAGATTTGATATTTAATTTATTCATCACGATAATTATTTCATTGATATAATTATTAATAGATAGTCATATATAAGAGAAATTCCCCATTAGAATGGGTTTATAGATACGACTCACTTATTAAGTATGGAATTACATTGTCATAACGTTTTTTCTAATAATATGAATAGTTCACCTAGAATTCCTTATGATTGCGGTGTAACATTAGAAGATCAATTAATTTCAGCATATACAAAAAAAATTGATGTTATTTTTATTACAAATCACAATACTATAAATGGATACAAACAAATATTAGAATATAAAGAGAATCATGAAAAATTTAAGAATATAAAAATATACCCAGCTGAAGAAATAACAATAAATACAAAAGGCCATGTAATAGCATATGGAATTCATGATACGGTAAAGCCAGGAATGGATATCGATGAAACTATAGACGAGATAAGGAGGCAAAATGCGGTTTCATGTGCTGCTCATCCATTTGCTGTTTCAAACGGTATTAGAGAAAATGCGATAAAATGTGATATGATTGAATCATTTAATAGTAATAATATTGATCACTATTCTAATTTTGTGGCAGAGAAATTTTCTTCTGAAAATAATATGATGTCGATAGCAGGAAGTGATTCACATGTTTTGTCAACTTTTGGAAGGTGCATAAATACTATAGAATCCGAAAATAACTTAGATTCCATATTACATGGAATGTTTAAGAGAAAATTAAAAATTTTAAAGGCAGAATTAGCTTTTAAAGATGAACTTTTTGAACATGCCCACTATATATTATCTGCTTCAAAAGACCAGCTTTTAAACTATGTATTAATTCATCATCCATCAAAATACTCTTTGGTAAAATGGGCTTTAGAATCATTTACTTCTAAACCTAATAGTAAATTATGGAAAATACTTGGCTCACTTGGTTTATATTTGTCCAAAAGAGTTTCGAATAAAGTTAATATGAAAGGATACAACCCATATGTTTTTGAAGATCGATCTTGGAAAACATTGATTTCAATGAGTCTATATCCGTAATTTTTTTAAAATTGAGAATTTGAAAATTTTTATAACTGTTTAAATATATATCAAGTATGAGGAAAGAAAACTCCAATTTACTTTTATTAATCATTTTAGGGGGTTCAATGTTTGGCGTTTCTCTTTATTTTGTGAACAATGGAATTTTTGTTGATGCAAACGCACAAATAGAAAAAGAAATGATGTCAACCGAACATAAAAACACTACTAACGTTGGTAGTCAAGATTCAAATTGGACTGGCTCGGTGGAAATTTCAAAAGTTATTAGAGAATCTTTTGATCCTTTAATTAAGATTAGATTATCAGAGGCTATTGCTAATGCAGAAGCTGATATTGGTAATAATACATCTACCGTAGCAGCTTTCATTCATCCAGTAAAGGGTTATTTAGTATACGTTATTTACCTACTTAACGATCAAAACCAAGTGACAAAAGTGATCTCAGATGTAGGTACTGGAGAAATTTTAAACAGTAAAAATATGACTATTGACGAAATGATGTCTGCCTTTCATAGTGGGGGATATACCAAAACACAAAATGATAATTCAGGGCATAATTTTATGATGGGAAACATGATGGATAAAAATTAGAATTAAACATAACAAAATAATACATTAATTATAGATTATTTTTTTCTTTTTTACTTTTGCCTCGTTTTTTCTTGAATTCTAAGATAGTATTTTTCTTGCAAAAATCAGATATGTTGTATGTCCTATCATTCTCATAGACGGTCTCGTCATTCCTTCCCGTGCTTCAATATTACGAATTAATATTTCAACACATTCAATATCTGTATAATAATTATTTTTGAGTGATATTGCAGTTTTTTCTGCTTGATTCATTGTTGGACAGATAGCTAAGAAAGTACCGCTTCCTTTTAACAATTTATAAACATCCTCTACTACTGTCCAAGGATCACCAAGATCGATTATTGCTGTATCAAAATCACGTAAATCAATACCATTTCTAATATCATATTCCGTCATTGTTACATATTCGTACATATTCGCTTTAATCAAATTTTTTTTAGCTATTTTCATAAATTCAGAATTAATATCATAAGTATATATGTGTCCATTTGGCTTTACAATACCTGCTAAATAAGTTGTCAATGCTCCACTTCCAGTTCCAATTTCTAACACTTTTGATCCATTTTGAATACCGCAACGTATTGCTATATAGCCTAAATCTTTAGGATAAATGATTTGAGTAGATCGTTCAGACTTCATAACGTAATCATAGATAGTAGGTTCAATTAAGTGAATTTTTTTATCAAGGCTCGTCTTAATTGTTTTTCCATATTCTAATCCAATAATAGAAGATATATCAATTATACCAAGATGAGTATGTAATTTTTTTTCATCCTCTACTTTAATTAGCCATTTCTTGTTAATCGTATGAAACAGTAATACGTAACTACCTATAGTAATTTTCATAACTTTTATCTTTAATCTATTATCAGTTAATATTTGTTTTAAGAAACAAATGGTTTTATTATTTAAATTCTATTGAATTTTTGTATGCCTAATATATCAAATAAATTTGTCAATATTATTACAAATACTTTAACCATTATTAGCCTGCTGACTTTTAAGTCATAATTATCACCTAAAACAGGCAAGCTTTCGTAAAAAAAGTTAAATTTTGTAGATAGTCTATTTGCATATTTTGCTATAATTTTTGGATTTAAGGTGTTTACTGCTTCCTCTACAATCATGTTAAACTTTGAAATTTCCTTAATCAGATCAATTTCTGCATTCTGAATCAGAATATCAAGATTTATAGCTTGAAACGATTCTTTACTAGTAATTTTTGGTATAAAATCCTCACCTTTTTCCAAAATTCTATTTGCTCTGGCAAATGAATACTGTAAATATAGGGAGGTGTCCCCATCAAGATTAAGTGCTTCTTTCAGATCAAAAGTTATCATCTTATCTAAATCTTGTTTTATCAAATTATACCTAATTGCAGAAACTGCAATTCCTTCGGCAAGTTCAGAAATATTAGAATTAGGAATATCAGAATTTCTATTTTTAATTTCATCAGATGCCTTTTTAAATAATTGATCTAAAATAGCATCTGCATTAATAAAGATCCCTTTTCTACCAGACATATGAACAACTTTGCTATTAATTTTTTCTAATTCTAATCCAATATATTGAACTGTTGAATGACTAAGAGCAACTGTCTCATATCCAAGATAAACATATTTTTTAGTAATATCATCATTTGAAATACTTTCAATAATTTCGGAAATAATTCTTTGTAACCGAGCTTGTCGTAAATCAATTATTGTTATTACTATATCAGCATTTTCATTGTTAAAAGATAATTTGGAATTGTAGTTTTGGAAAGATTGGTTATTTATAATCGTTTTCCATAAAACTGTATCATCCCATTGTAGACAAAATTTGGAATAAGTAAAAGGATCCTTTACTAGGTTCAGTTTCCATACCGCAAATGATATATCTTTTGCAATATAAGTAGCAGTCTGATCACTTCTTACTACTACTTTTTCTTCATCAGTGTCATCTTTATAAACCCAGCAATTATTATTTTTACCCTCTTTAGAAAAATGTATTATTTTTTTATCCTTTAGTAGGGTAAATGTATTATTCCAAAGGTTTGACAATAAAATTTGTGATTCACTGACCAATAAATCATATCTAGCATTAATTCTCCATGCCGTTAAAAGTTGTTGAAGAACAATTTTTTCAACAATTAAATTTGTAAATTTGGCTAGTTCTGTATTTCCTTTTTCGATCTCCTGAATTATTAATTTTCGTTTTGAAAGTAAATCTTGATCAGTTTTGTATAATTCATTTATTTTCACATATATATCTCCACAATAATGGTCAAATTTTATAGATTTATCATCATATTCAGATTTAAAACCAGCAAATTTAAATGCTACAATTAGGTCAGCAACTTGAACACCAGAGTCATCTATATAATTCAATACATGTACATCATGGTTTGTCAATTTGAGTAATCTGTATAAAGAATCACCTATTATGACATTTCTGAGGTGTCCTATATGTAGTGCTTTATTAGGATTTACACTCGTATGTTCAATAGTGATTTTTGTACCTTTGCCTAAATCTGGAAATAAAATTTTGTCTTGTTTGATTATTTCTATCAAGAATTTGTTGAAATTTTTAAAATTAATATTAAAATTTATATGTCCTGATTGATGAGCATCAGCATTAGATATCAAAGAAATCTGATCTGACCTTTTCAATTGTACATCTATAGAAGTGGAAACGAGTTGTCTGGCTATTTCATAAGGTTTTTTCTGATTTTTTTTTCCTAATAAAAAAGCTACGTTTGTTGTTAGATCACCAAATTCCTTTTTTGGAGGTTCAAATATGTCATAGCTGATGTACTCAAATTTTAGATCTGAAAGCGCTTTATTAACTATAACCCTGATCTCTTCTATTACCTTCTTCAGACTCATTTAACAGTATTTTTACCAAAAAAATTGAGTGCAATATAATCTAATGCCTCTACTAACCCCTTTCCTTCATTACCAGAGACTACGTGATTCGCTTTTGATTTTACATTTCTATCAGAATGATTTAAAGCAACACTAAAACCACAAAATTCAAACAAAGGAATATCAGTTTCGCTATCACCAATTGTAACCGTTTCAGAAGGACTTATATTTAAAATTTCTAGTGCTTTTGCCAGACCAGTAGCCTTGTTAATTCCTTTAGTGTTGATGTGAAAAGAATATTTACTATCGAAAAGATCTACATCTAGATTATTTTCTTCTAAAATTTTTTTACCTATATCAATATCAAAAGTTCTTTCCAAGACAACTTCTGTCATTCGATCGAAAACATTTTTCTTTTTGACATTATCAATTTTTGTAGTTAAAATATTATAACCCGAAATACATTTTTGCTTGTTACCAAGTAGTATATGTTCTGTAGGGCTTAAAGTAACTACTCCTCCATTTTCTCCAACTGCAATTTTTGTTGTTCCACCGAATACAGATAACATATAGGCTTCAATTGATGATCTTCCAGTCACATAAATGATACTATAACCCAACTTTTCCAAAGTTTTAAGATGCTGAAATGCAGGAAGGTGTATTATGCCTCCACCATTTTCAGTTAAGGTACCATCGATATCAATTGCAAAAGCTCTAATTGAATTCATAATTTCCAAACCCTTAATGATATAACTTTCTTTTCATATTTTATAGTATTTAGTTGTCTTCTCCTTTAATTTCTCTTCTAGTTCTGAATTTTGGAGTCATCCCTAAAGGACTATAATTTCCAGTGGAACAAGTAAAGCATAGTTCTTTCTCAGATATTCCTATAGCCTGGGCAAGGTTAGTGGTGTTATTGTAAAAGACTTTATCTGCTCCTATGAGTTTACTGACTTTTGAATTAATGTCTAATTCATCTCCCTCTTTTATTGTATATTGATTAGCTAATAACTCATCCATTGATGGAAAATCAATCCCAGCGTAACAAGGATATCTTACTGGCGGATAAGTGACTATCATGTAAATTTTTTTTGCCCCAGCATTTCTAATGGTTCTGATGATTGATTCTGAACTCGTTCCTCTGATTATACTGTCATCTATCACTACAACATTTTTGTTATTGATAATATCTTTAATAGGGAGAATCCCCTTATTGATTTCAACTCTATCAGATTGGTATGGCTCTATAAAACTTCTAAGCGTTCCTTTATTTATGTGTCTGTCCTTTACTAATCCTTCTTCAAAAGGTAAACCTGTCTGTTGAGCATAACCTAATGCAGCAGGCCTAGCAGAGTCTGGAACAGGAATTACGATATCAGCTGAATCAATAGGAAAGACTTTACCCAGAAATTCTCCAATCCGTTTCCGTGCTGAATAAATATTTACACCCTCCATTATACTCACAGGATGAGCAAAATAGGTATATTCAAATGCACAATGTGCGTGAGGAGTTTCAGCTGAAAATATTTCAGTTTCCACTCCTTTATCACTCATTTTTACTATTTCCCCAGGTTCTATATCTCTCAAAAGATAAGCATCAACAGCGGAAAAAGCGCATGATTCAGATGCAACAATATATGTATTAGTTTCTTGATGGAACCCTAGCACCAAAGGTCTAAAACCCTTTGTATCCCTTGCTGCATAGACAGATCCTTGATCGGTTAAAAAAGTAAAACAGAATGAACCTATCATCTCTTGCTTGAGAATTTGAATAGAATCTTTCATATTCATATTATTAGAAAGATGTTCTACAAGTCTTTTAGCTGCTATTAGAGTATCACTCATGGTTTGAGGTGTAAAGGTACATCCACCGACCATATTTGCCATTTCTTCAACGTTTGCAATTGTGCCATTGTGGGCTATACAGAGATCTTTAACTTTTAATGGCTGGGCATTTTCTATTGTGCTCTTGCCAAAGGTAGAATATCGGACATGACCTATTGCAGCATTAGATTTGAACTTTTTTACAATAGTTTTAAAATGATTTGCATAGCTAGAAACTAAGCCTAATTGTTTGAATGGTTGTTTATTAGGAACGGCTATACCCCATGACTCTTGACCCCGGTGTTGTAAAGCACGTAAGGAGTCTATTAAAATTGGAATTACATTTTTCCCATCAAGTGAAAAAACTCCAACAACTCCACAATTTTCCCTCACCATTAGTATACGTTATTATTAATAACTAAAATATTTTAATACTATTGTCTAGTGTCAAGTATTTTATTTTTTTGTAAATAAATAATTTATTCATCTTGCATTATATTGGATATATTTTCATAATATTTTTTTCCAATTTTTAAATCGATATTCACGATCTTCTTATTGTCATGTTTGAAAATTATTTTTTTATGGAGGTTCGAAACCTTTCCTACCTTAGCATATCTTAGCATTTTGTATTTATTAAATATTTTTTCAATCTCTTCCTCTTGTTTTGTTCCTATGATATATCTTGAGGGTGTTTCAGAAAATAAAAGATTGTCTAATCTATCACAATTATTAGGTATCTCGTCTAAATTAATTTCAATGCCACAATTACTTCCAATCGCCATTTCTGACAAAGCAATACCCAGTCCTCCCTTCGAACAATCATGAGCACTATTAATGAGACCTTTTTTGTTTACTTTTAAAATTAAATCCGCATTTAAGAGATCGGAATTTAAATTAACTTGTGGAACTTCGCCACTATTTATGCCGTTCAGATATTCATAATATTCAGATCCTCCCATTTCATTAGAAGTATTCCCTATAACGTACAGAGTATCGTCATTTTTTGGAATTGAATTCATTATATTCTTCCTGTCTTCGATTAATCCAATCATTCCTATAACAGGAGTAGGTTTAATTGCTCCATTCTTAGTTTCATTATAAAAACTCACTTTTCCCCCTACTACGGGAATTTTATTAAATTTACTAAACTTAATGATGGCTTCTATACTTTTTTGAAAGGTCCAAAAAATCTCAGGATTTGTGGGATTTCCAAATTGTAAATGATCAATAATTCCCAAGGGCTTACCACCAGAGCATACTATATTTGCTCTACATTCAGAAAGTGATGATAAGGTTCCTTGATAGGGATCATGATAACATAATTTAGAATTTCCATCCAACTTTATTGAAATATATTTATTTTCATTTAATTTCAAAATGCCTGAATCTGTTATACCAGGTTTTAGAATGGTTCTTAGTCCTATTTCTTGGTCAAACTGCTGAAAGATCCAATTCTTGAAAGCAATTGTTGGATTTGATAACATGTTTAGAATTATCTCATTCAAATCATTGGGTAGTTTTGGGAAAATTTTCTTTATTTTAAAGTCATCGATATATTTCGGTTTTATACCTTTTCGATTTAATAATGGAGCAAAAGCTATCAATTTTGAAGGCATTTTAGCAATAATTTTGTCATTATTATAAACTACCAAGTTTTTATGATTCTTAACATAACCAATCACTGAAAAGGAAACTTCATATTTTTTGAGAATTTTCGTAAATTTCTCATATTCATTTTTACCGATAATGTATAACATTCTTTCTTGTGACTCAGATATCATTATTTCCGCAGGGTTCATGTCGTGATATTTTAAATGTACTTTTGAAAGGTCAATGTCAAATCCTTTCTCTAAATTTGCTGAGGTTTCAGAGAGACAACATGATAAACCTCCTCCTCCAAGATCCTTCACAGCTTTTAATAGATTATTTTCTATAGCTTCTCTCGTCACATCGATCAATAACTTTTCCATATACGGATCTGGAATCTGTACTGCCGATCTATTCTCTTGTTCCAATTCCTTCGAAGCAAATGATGCGCCATGTATTCCATCTCTTCCTGTAGTATTACCTGCCAAAATAATAATATCATCAGTGTGAACAATATTGCGTACTAGGTCATTTTTTTTTCCAAATCCAATTGATGCAACATCAACTAAACAGTAGTCCTCGAATGAGTCATCAAACTCTATCTCTCCACCAATATTGGGAATTCCAACACAATTTCCATAATCTGCAATTCCTCTTACTACATTTTTTAATAACCATTTAGAATACGAAAAACGATCATTATTTTTATCAAGATAATCTTTGCTATGATTATTTGGAGCTTTAAATATTGGGCCGAATCTCAATGAATTCAGTAAAGCTATAGGCATAGTACCCATTGAAATAATATCACGAATTATACCACCAATTCCAGTCGCTGCCCCTCCATAAGGTTCAACAGCTGATGGATGATTATGACTTTCGATATGAATAGTAATTATTTCATCATTGCCAACATCAATAACACCAGCATCGTAACCAGGACCAACTAATATTCGAACTCCTTTGGTTGGAAGAAGTTTTATATATTTTTTAGAAGATTTATATGAACAGTGTTCTGACCACTGGGCACCAACTATCTCTTTTTCAATATAATTTGGTTCTCTTTTTAATTTTTTTTTAAAATATTTTAATTCTGATTTAGTTAATATCTCCAAATAAGTGAATTTATGAATTTAACTATTTATGTGCTTATTTTTTTAAAAACTTTATTAATGAATCAAAAATTCTCATAGCTCTACTATCTAATCCGAATGTTTCTAATTCACTTTGACAAGTTCTTTCAGGATGGGGCATCATTCCAACTATATTCCCAACTTCATTACAAACCCCAGCTATTGAATCGATGGATCCGTTAGGATCTTCATTATAATAACTAAATACAATTTGATTTTTTTTCCTAATTGCTTTCAACTGGTCTTCATTAATCATATATCTTCCCTCTCCATTAGCTATAGGAATAGTAAATTTTTCGTTATTATGAAATGATAATGTAAAAGGTGTATTAGTATTTCTAACCTCAAGATCAGTCCATTTACACATAAATTTTAATGAGCTATTTTTGATTAAAGATCCAGGTAGTAATTCTGATTCTACTAGTATTTGAAATCCATTACAAATCCCTAAAATCGGTGTTCCTTCGTTTCCATATCTTTTAACTTCTTTAATAATAGGACTATGGGCTGCTATTATACCTGCCCTAAGTCTATCACCAAATGAAAAGCCTCCCGGAATTATCAGAGCGTCATAATTTTTTATTTTATCTTTTTTGTGCCAAATAAAATCAGCTTTAATTTTGTAAATTTTGGTTAATACATTATAAACATCTTTATCACAGTTACTTCCAGGAAAAACAGGGATTCCAACTGTTAACATTTTAATAATGTAAAAAAATTATATAATACGAATTAATATTTTTGGATCTATAAAAAAGTAATTTATATAATAGATCCAATCTCAATTGATAGAATTATAAGGTTTTCCTTTTTATAATATATTTTGTTGCCATGGATGAATTAGTACGAGACATAATGAGCAAAGATCTCCTTTCCATTTCTGAAAATGAAACTGCCTTAAAAGCTGCTCAACTGATGAATGAAAAAGGAGTTAGCTCATTGATTGTTTTATCTGGTGAACAACCAATTGGAATAATCACAGAGAGAGATTTTATCAAAAAAATTTGCCTCAAGGACTTAAGATTATCAAGTGTAAAAGTAGGTGACATGATGTCAAAAATAAGAACTTTTGCTTCTCCAGATACCACTATAGATGTAGCGGTTCAAAGAATGGTTAATAATAGAATAAGAAGATTACCTATTATGGAAAATGGAAGGTTAATTGGGATCATCACAGTGACGGATTTAGCTAAGCACTTGAGGACTATTTTACTTTTAAACCGCGCACTATCACAACATTCTTTACAATAAATCCAGATTATTCTAATTACAATTTTTAATCTTTATATTTTTGCTCTTACGTCTTCTTATTTGTTTCCTAGTTTTCAGATATTATGTTCACTTGGCAATCACTCACTAGAGGATTGAATATTCGCAAATCATCACACATTTTTTTTATATTTAATGCTGCCTCCTTTGAATTATTAGCACTTATGACAAATTTTAATAACTTTGCTGTTCTGACTGATTTAATTTTATTATAGTTATTCTTTAAAATCAAATCACGATATATTGTTTCTCCTTCAGGGTCATTTATAAAAGATTTATTTTCAATGGTAACGATAATTGTAAATTCCTTCAATATTAACAATGAATTCTAAATTTAGAGTTACTTAAAAATTTTTTAAATATTGGTAAAGAATTAATTATAGTAATAATGAAAAAACCGTAAAGTTAATGGTCATGTAGCTCAGCCTGGCCAGAGCGAAGGTTTTGTAAACCTTAGGTCGTGGGTCCAAATCCCACCATGACCT
>JALDXL010000036.1:0-13869 GCA_032155045.1 Nitrososphaerales archaeon | reverse complement strand
CATATATAATTTAATTTTATAAAACAACATGGCTCTGATTTAATATAATATTTTTCACATCTTTAATTTAAAATCAAAATAATTGCTAGAGTATCATTTGTCATTATACAAGGAATTGTATTCAGTTAAATACATGAATAGTTTTTATTCATCTTTATGTGGTATAAAAGGATAATAATCATCAAAACATCCAATTCTACCCTTAATTCTTCCGAACTCTATCAAACTCCTATAAATGAGAATGCAACATCTGTTTTAAATGTAGGAAATTACATGATGAAAGATACCTAGTAGATTATTAGCATAAATTTTGTGTATGTCATATATGTTAACCTAGGATCTAAGGAAATTTTCTACCACAAACATTTTTCTTTCTTCTTAAGGGTGGATACCAAGTATAGACTGGTGATTAGATCCAATTGCTATCCATAACCAGTAATTATGTTTTCCAATCTAATAGCAGTTTCATCCATAATAAATGCTAAAAGTCTTTGCAATTTGTAAATTTGAAAAGAACTAAATCTTTCAATCTACTTCATATAAAAACATAACTTTATTTCTCATCATCAAATACACCTAACGCTTTAGAAGTATTCGTAAGCTTAAGCCAATAAAATCCAAATAGAGTAAATAAATCCATTAGAGATTATCCTATTTCTTATTGTTTTCATATTATAAGAATAACAACATTCTCAGACAGATTATTACCTTTACTTTCCATCGACATATAACAAACAAATGAAATAACAATAAAAGAAAACAACATCAGGTTTTATTTCAATTTCGATATTATAACTTCAAACAATTTCGTCGCAATCGATTCTTTACTTTGAACTTCCAAATGTATTACTTGATTATTATTATTATTATTATTTCTTGTAACGATAAAAACTTCGTTATAATCAGATCCTATGTTAGTATTTTTCCTCCCTACATCATTTGCAACAATAATATCTGCATTACATTCTTTTAATTTTTCTTTAGCTTTATTAATTAAATAATTATTCGATACATCATAATAAGCTTTAAAACCAACCAGAAATAGATCTTTGTCAATTGATTTTATTTCATTTATAATTTTTTTTGTTGGGATAAATTCGAAATTAACTGAATGCGAAACTTTACTAGGAATTTTTTTATTATGCTTTTCCACAGGTTTAAAATCAGTTACTGCGGCAGCAAATATAACAATATCATATTTCTTTGAAGAAAGTTCAGATACGACTTTTGCGTACATTTCGTCAGAAGTATCCACCTTGATAGTTTGTAAATTATTCGTTGCATGAGAAAAACTACTTGGAGAAAATAAAGTATTACCTATTATATGGGTAATATTTCCACCATGTCGGATCGCTTCATTAATCATTGCAAAACCCATTTTTCCAGAACTAAGATTGGTAATAACCCTAATAGGATCAAGATATTCCATCGTACCTCCTGATGTAATTAAAATGTTCTTGGTAGAAAGAACTTTTTTTGTGAATTTATTTTCAAATTTACTAAAATCCAAAATTGCTTTTAAAGCCTGATCTGGAGGAATAATTTTTGCTTTCCCTTCAGAAATAACAGGATCTAAAAAAATTACTCCAAGTTTTTTTAATTTAAGTACATTATCAATTACTAATTTATTGCCATACATTGCTTCATGCATAGCAGGGGCAACAAAGATAGGAATTTTTGATCCTAATCCTACAGACAATATAGAAGTTATTGCATTATCATCTATTCCATTTGCAAATTTTCCAATTGTATTAGCAGTAGATGGATACAAAATTATTAGATCAGACATATCGAAATCTGCTAATTTGATATGTTCCATATTAGCAGTTAATTTAGTTACAACATCATTTCCAGTAGCCCAATGTAAATAATTTGGATGTAATAACATAGTAGCTGAATGCGACATTACAGGAAAAACATTTGCACCGTGCCTCATCAGAAGACGAGCAAGATCAATTGCTTTGTATGCTGCAACACTTCCTGATACACAAAGAACAATTTTTTTGCCTTCTAAAAAATGTCCCCATGTTCCCTTTATATCATTCGATGGATGTAAATCGCTACTAGCCATTTTCGTTTCGCCTATTAGGAGATGGTATTTTTTTTCTCATTTTTCTTGATTTAACTAATTGTTCATATTCACTCTTTTGCATTTTGAAAGAATGCAAATCCTCCGGAAACTTGTTTGTTTTTATATCATCAATATAATTATGGATTGCTTTCAGAATAATTTCTGAAAGATTGGTATAACTTTTTACAAATTTAGGTTTGATCTTATCGTATAAATTTAACATATCGTGTAAAACTAAGACTTGACCGTCGCAATGAGGACCTGATCCAATTCCAATTGTAGGTATTTTTAAATTTTGAGAGATCATTTCTGCGACTTCTAAAGTTACCATTTCCAGAACAATAGCAAAAACTCCTATCTTCTCCAATTCTTTTGCTTCATTTAAAAGATTAGATCCTGAAATGGCAGTGGTACCTTGAACTTTATACCCGTCCCAAAGTTTTGTAGTTTGTGGTTTTAACCCTATGTGTCCCATAACAGGAATCCCCATTTCAAGAATTGCTTTAATTTTATCAAGCATCTCAATTCCACCTTCAATTTTAACAGCATCACTTCCAGATTTTATGAACCTAATAGCATTCTTAACAGCATGCCTAGCATCAATTTGATAGGATCCAAAAGGCATATCAGAAACGATTAGTGATCTATGCGAACCACTTGCAACCGCTTTTGTAAACATGAGCATTTCTTTCATATTTACAGGTACAGTAGAATCATAACCTAACACAACCATACCTCCGCTGTCACCAACTAGTAAAATATCAATACCTGCACTGTCGCATATTTTTGCACTACAGTAATCATAGGAAGTAATAACCGAAATTTTTTCTTTATTTTTTTTCATTGATATTATATCATTAATATTCAATTTCTTTGGTGTAGGTTTAGTAAAATCAACCTTGTGACTATTGTTATTATCCAAAATCCTCACCTATTATATTCTTATACTCTTCCACGTATTATTCTTAAGGAATTATCAAGATTATTTCGGTTGTCAAAATCGTTAAGAATTGTAAATAAAGACTTTCTATCCATTTGTTTTAATTGTTTTGAGGTTTTAACAAGTTCTGGGACAGCTCTTACAATATTGTCTATTATGCTTATTGTAGCAGTCTGTGAAGTTCTTGAAAGAGGATTAAGATCGATAGTAATTACCTTTTTATTCATATTGATCAATGCTTGTGTGCGATCACCGTCTTCTAATGGTACAAAAACTACATCAGCTAGAAAAATTCCTTCAGGATCAACATGTCTTCTGTCACTGGTTAGTTCAGGTATTTTCACAAATTTTTTTTGACCGACCCCAAGAACAATATTTGCTCCATTTTTTTTTAGAATTTCTTCTACTAGATATTCTCGTTCTCTGGTCCTATAGAAAAGATTCACCTCTAGCATTGCACCTGTTTCATTTGCTAGCTCAACAATATCCTTAGGGCATAATGCTGCTGTATTTCCGTTAACTGATATTATAGACCTCTTTGCAAGCAACAGTAAACTAGCAGCTGCTTTAATTGCATCTAAAGCAAATGTAGATGTCTTTTCACCTAAAAGATAATCAAAAGCTTCGCCTCGACCATGAGCTATTAATCCTTCGCCAACAACCATACCTGACTTTAATCCACTAACAAGTAGTTCTCGTATCGCAAGAGATTTTGCTCTAGGATGATTAGACGGTATATTGTTGGAGTGGTTGTCAAGATCTTTCATAATTTTTTATTAAAGCTCCTTTATTATCAATATCAGAAATTATCAAAGTACCTGGAAACTGTCTCAAAATCGATGCGACTTGTAAAACATGTTCAGGTTTCACCAAAGTAAAAACGGTTTGTCCAAACAACGCGATACTACAATCGAATCCAAGACGGTTTAATTTTTGTATAGGCATTTCGCAAGACCCTTTTGTTAACCCTAAATAATCTGCAAACTTATGAGCCATACTTAAAAAAGATTTAACATCTTTTGTTAATAATAATTGTTCTATCATACTACTGCCAAGATTATTTGCATTGTTTGAATAATTATTAAGAACCTGTTTTGTTAATATTGGACTAATACAAAGAACTACAGCTGTGTAATTATCTATTTTTACTTTAGTCACTTTACCTATCCCTGGAGCACCAAAACTTGTTCGTATTTCCAGTCCACCATAGAATTCAGCTATTACCGTTCCCAAACCAGTCTTACAATGTATTTCAGCAATATGCGCAATTTGAGCTGCCTCTTCTTTTGATAATCCTATACCAAGAGATTTATTCAAAGCATATGAAAGACTCAAAGCAGCTGCACCACTAGTTCCTAATCCATAACCTATAGGAACATCTACAAAATGTTTTATATCGATGAAATAGGAAGGTAAATTAAAATTATTGAGATAATATTGAACAACCCATTTCGAAACCTCTAAATTGTTAAATAAAGAATGATTTAGGAAAATTTGATAACCATTATTTTGAGATTTGTATATGTTTATTTCTGTAGTTACTCCTTTTGTTAAAGAAAATCCCGCTCCTTTGGAACCATAAAAAAGAAAATCAATATTTTTTTTGTTTATGCTATTATTTTGATCTGGTGTTTCAAAAAATCCTGTAATATGACTAGGACAGAACGCAGTGCACCTTCCAATAAAATCACCCTTAATAGTGGGAAGGTTAGCACTTGTTTCTGGATAGGTCATAGAATAAATGTAAAGATTTAAAGAAAATATAAAAATATCGTTAAAATGTATTAATTCTTCAAGGGTTAATTTATACTTCAAGATTTTCATATTACTTATTAATATATTGTCTATCTTAAGGTAAAATTATTTTTAGAATTAAGAATTTTAAGAAATAATCAAACTATCTCAATCCATTCATTAAATATCAAGATAAATATATCGAAATAGGATAAAAATAAAAGGAGAAAAATTTTATATGAAATGAAAAATAGAGATAACTATTGTCCAAAGATATAGAAATTATTTGTATTGGAAATGAAATACTTAACGGGACAACAGTTGAAAAGAATTCATCATGGTTAACAAAAAGAATTAGACAAATTGGTGGTACAGTATCAAGAATTACGATAATTCGAGATAATTTTAATGAGATTGAATCTACTATTAAAGAAGCATTAGATCGTAAACCTAAATGGATAATTACTTCGGGAGGTTTAGGTCCTACTTATGATGATATCACCATAGAATCTATTGGTAAAACCTTGAAAAGAAATTTAATTTATCATCCTGATGCTTTAGCAATTCTAAAGAGAAATTACCTAAAAAGAGGCATAAAGAAATTAAACAAATATCAATTAAAAATGGCGCATGTACCTGATGATTCAGAAATAATTGATAATTCAATAGGAACAGCACCATCGATATTAATTCAAGCCCGAGATACAAAAATAATTTGTTTGCCAGGCGTACCTATTGAATTAAGGAATATATTTAAAAAGAAGATTCTAATAATGATAAAAGATGAATATTCTGGAGTTTTTTTCAAAGAACAGTTTTTTAAGACAATAAAAGTTAGGGAGAGTTATATAGCACAATTTTTAGAAAAAACGATTAAAGAAAATAATAAGAAGGATTTTGACCTCTATATAAAAACACATGCAAAAAATCCAACATCAAATATACCTAAAATGAATATCTATGTGTCCATCAGAGGAGATAATGAGAAAATGGTAACCATGATATTCGAAAATATACTGAATAAAATCAAAAAAGAAATATACCGACTAAAAGGAGAAATATTGTGATTATTCAATAAACCGCAAGAATTGTATTTGTTAATATGAATGGACGTAAAGAACTCTCAGTACTCACATATAGTTTTAAAGTTGCTGGACCAAATGGAATTTTACTTGTTTCTTGTTTTGTTAAAGCAATTTTAAAGTATCCTAATTTATCATTTGTTGGTACGGCTTTGCCTTGTGAAATAATACTACCGTTATAATCTATAAGAAAATATTCATTTGATATTGATGATATGTTACTAGGCGGAAGGTTGTCGATTAGAATTTCAAATTCAAAATTTTTCTCTTCTCCGATCTTTATGAACTTTGAAGAATTAATAGGATTAACTTGAATTGAATTAGGTTTTTGAAATGTGGACCAATAACCCCTCTTGAATGGATAAGTAGGATCATCAAATAATTTTAAATCAATTATTCGACCTGATGGATTATATTTATCCAAGTAGAAAGCGCCGTTGCTTATAAGAGCATGATTATGTTTTTCTATCCACTGTATACTTGCATCATATCTTTTTTTTGCTTCTTCGAGACTTACAATATTTTTAAGAGGAGTTGGTATATAATTTTCATTTTTCATCTTTATCAATTCATTTTTTATCAAGTTAGCATGTTCTGGAATTATCAATGATAGCCATTCTGAATTCTTCGTAGTTGATTGAGATTTAGAGAAAGAAAGATCATTTGATAAAACTAGTCTTTCTGAAGCTGCTGTTATCTCCCAAGGTTCTTGTGCCCATACTCCTGCACTTGCAGCTATTTCTTTATTGTCATAATGCCATTGATCTAAATAAGATTCCACAATATCATCAGAAATAAATCTAATTCCTTTAAAATATGGTAAACCTAACTCAACCCTAGAAGTATATTCTGGATCAACAGTGAGATCATTAACTCCTTTATTCGTACCCCATTCGTACATAAAATACAGAGAATATAATAGATCAGATTTATCCATTGGAATTCCATTATGCCAATTTGAATATAAAATTTTATATGTGACTTTGCTTAATGACGTAGAATTATTTTCTACAGGTATCCAACCTAAAGTACTGTTCCATATTATTGTATCAGGATGAACTGGCAATCTTTCATGTGGACCGTAGGAAGTAGAATTGAGAATCTGATTTCTCATTGAGATAACTTCTCCAGTATATGGATGCCTCAGAGTAGCACTATCTGCAATATTTGAGTATATATTTATACTATATGCATCATTAAAACCACCTATAGTATTCCAAGCACCTTGGTAAATTTGTTTTACCCCTATTCTTAAAGAATCTCCTCTTTCAGATTTAGCATTAAGCAAGGAAAATTTACTTGGTATACCAGCACCAAAATCATTTACGAAACCAGAAATAGAAGATGAAACAGCGTAAGGATCGATATTTTTAACTAAAAAGATACGTACAGATTCCTCGATTCCCATTTTTGTTGCCTCATTAAGTAAAGTATTTCTTTCACTTTCAGAGCTAAAATTTGAGAATACCAATTTTTGGGTTATTTTATCCAATGTAGAATTTTGATATTGCCAAAATCCTGGATTTTGATTTCCAGGCATATTAGCATACCATGGTGCATACATCTGGGCAGCTACTGCATCATTATATTTCGTAAACGATGTAGATCCGCTAAAACCCTCAGTATATACATGCCATAAAAAATCTTGTGGATCAGATCCTTGGGTGAAAGTGACAGCTTTGTTTAGATCGCTATAATCTTTTATAATAGTAAAACCAACCTGCTCTAAAGCGTTTGATACTAATTCGCCTAGAATTTTTCTTTGTAGGTCATCACTTCTTATTAAAATCTTTATTTTAATAGGTTTATCTTTAAAATACCATTTACCATCTTTAAGATTGGCATCATGTTCAAGTAACGTTTTTTTAATTTGTTGTAAAGCATGTTCTGGATCATATCGAAAACCAAATGATTCAACAGTGTCCATCACTACAGGATAGTCAGAGGAAAAAAGGCCAAAAGGATCTGACATTGGAATTCCATAGCCATGTAATATTTCATTTGCAATAAAGTTTCGATTTATTAAATAATTTAAAGCAAATCTAACATCTCGATATTCAAATGGATTCATAGAATCGTTATTCGATGAAGGGGCAGGATTTAATAAAATTCCAAATGAACCTCCAATTTTATCAAATAAAGTGATAGTTTCATCATTTTTTATATCTGAGACTAAATCAAGTGGAATACGAAAAAAATAAGTATCCAAATTACCAGATTTTATTTCTTCAAGAGCTACATTTTCATCTAAATAATGAATAAATCTTACATTTTTAATGTATGAGGCATTGTGACTAGGTAATCCGTTATGTTCTGCTTCTTCCTGTTGTGCTGAAAAGTTACAAGAATACAAATAACTGACAATAAAAAAAACAATTACGAAATTAAATAGAATAGTATTTATTTTCATCATAACTTTTATTAGATAAATTCTGGATAGATTTTAGATATAATAAAAAAATTCTTTCATTTAAAAAAATTGTTAAAGCTTCAGGTGGGTTTTTAATCCTTTATACCTATTTCGTATAGTTACTTCTGTAACACCTGCTGCCTCTGCTACATCCTTCTGTGTTTTATTTTCTCCATTCATAACACAAGCAACATATAATGCAGCTGCTGCAAGGCCCATTGGGTCCTTACCAGCAGAAATTTTACCTTCCTCTGCCTTTTTAAGAATTTCAAGGGCTTTACGTTTTGTTTTTTCAGATAAACCTGCCTTACTAGCAATTCTAGCAACACACTTAACTGGATCAACAACAGGCATTCTTAGATCGAGTTCTCTAATCAAGAGTCTATAACATCGTGCTACATCTTTTTTCTTGATATTACTTGCATTTGCTATATCTTTTAAAGTTCTAGGAGTTTCCGTATCACGACAGGCTGCATATAATGCAGCAGCAACTAAAGCAGAAATTGATCTTCCTCGAACTAGGCCTTTTTCTAAAGCTTTTCTATAAACATAAGCAGCCTTTTCAATTACAGCATCACCTACTGCTAACTTATCTTTTAACCTGTCTAATTCACTAAACGCTTGTCTAAAGTTACGGTCCACTGGCTCATGAACCTGACTTCTACTATCCCAAGTTCGAAGTCTTTCAATAGTACTTTTCATTGAAGAAGAGAGAGGTTTGCCTGAAGCATCTTTATCTACAGGTCCTATAATAGTAGCTAATCCCATATCATGCATAGCTAGAGAAGTAGGAATTCCAGCACGACTTCGATCCTCATGTTCTTCTTTGGAAAATGCTCTCCATTCTGGACCTGTTTCTTCAATCCTTTCATTAATGACAAAACCACAATTGCCGCAAAACATTTCACCTGTGGAATTATCAGTCACCATTGGACCTTTGCCACATCGTGGACAATGATCGCCAAATAAAGAGATATCTTTAACCATTCATTTCACCACAAAACTTTTTAATAACTAAATTCGTATTATTTATGTTTTTTTCTATTATATAAAGATTACCATACTAAAAATCTAAATCTATTTTAGCCTTGAACAATATTTTATTTTTGAAATTACTGTGTTTCAATTGCTTCTTGATTAAATCCTTTTTTGACTAGATAACCTTTAACATCATCTCGATGATCGCCTTGTAACATGATAAAACCATCCTTAGCAGTTCCCCCACATGCAAACTGACTTTTTAATTCTTTGACAATATTCTGCATATTTGTAATTTTAGGATCTATTCCTTCAATCAATGTCGTAGTTTTTGAAAATCTCCTTGTTTCAAGGCGGATTATTATTCTTGTCTCCTCTTTTTCTAGTTCACCACAAGGACATAAATCATCAGGTAATCCACATTTTTTACATATAACCGCCATACTATATTTATCTATAATTTCCTTATCTTCTTATTAAGCCTTACCTAGTAAATATAAATAAGCTAGTATATGTTAATAGACCCTAATTTTACTAGTTGATACTACCGATAGCTATTTATGTAATAAAGTCTAAAGCTTTCTAAAATTGAGTAGCAAAAAGAAAAATGCACCTTTACCTGCATCAAGTGCTGGATTATTGAGATTTTTTGAAGATGAAACTAAAGGAATAAAAATAAAACCAGAACTAGTCCTTGGTGTTACTGGAGCTTTAATAGGAATTTCTATTCTAATAAGAGTCATTTTCCCTGTAGCAGGTTCCTAATGCTTTCTGCAAATGGAACATGGAAAATGGTCACTCCGATAGTGTATCCAATATTCATAAAAGATGGTCGCTAACCCGAATAAATTTTTCTTCATACAAGATTTCGTTATTAATATCAATAGTTAGTTCTTTAATTATAATAACATTTGAAAACTATTTTTATCTTAAGCGCGATTTAATAGAAATAATATTATTTATTATTATAGGTATATCATTTCTTGTAGCAAGTTATTTTTTAGATCTATTTTTATTAAGAAAAAAAACCAAAATTAACAAAATATCAAAAGTTCTCCACGTCTCTGCTTTTTCAAATTTGCTCTGGATGGCTTTACTTATATTTGGATATTTGTCTTTTATTATTCTTCACAAAGAAAACTTACCCATGGAACACTTACTCGAGGGAGCTATGTTAGCTATAGGCCTAAGAATTGGAATATTCACTTCAGTTTTTGGAGCTGATTTACTTCGAGCAATAAGTATTGCAATAATCCAACCTACAATTTTTCTTTGTATTACTATTCCTTATTTTATGCTTTATGAAATTTTATCTAATACTGTGGCCATTTTGTTTGGCTTAGTTATAATTGGACTTGGTATTACATGGACAATATTTGCAGATCGTGCTGGAAGACCCAATATAAAAAGTAATTTTGCAGTATTACAAGCTTTTCTTTCCGCATGGACCGAAAATAGAGTAGAAGATATAGAGAAAATACTGCTATCCAAATCCAAAGACGAGTTAGTTGTTACTGAGATGATAGAATTTTATACGGAAGGTCAAAGTCAATTATTGGTTTTACCGAATATTCATCCTGGACCTTTTAAGGAAATTGGTGGAAGTAATCTTCCTTTTCAAATTTATAGCTACTTTACCCAAAATGCAGTAGTTTTCCATAGTGCATCAGATCACTCGTTAAATATTCCTTCAAAAAATGAAGTTCGAAAGTATTTAGAGACATTATCAAATACAAATAATATCTTAGAAGATGGCAATACTTGTTCAAATCCAATACAAATAAAAATCAGTAATGCAACTGCTACTGGAATAGTCTTTAGTGACACAGTTATTTTGATGCTTTCTAATTCACCATATGGAATGGATGATATTCCAGAAGAGATTGGAAGAGAACTAAATAGAATAGCAAAGAATTATGGGTATAAGAAGATCTTTATAATAGATAGTCACAACGCCATGGGAAAGAATAATGATGAAATTAGAAATGAAGATATACTTGAAGCTGGAAAGGAATGTTTAAAGAATTTAAAACAACTACCTCAATATCAATTTAAATTTAGTATTTCAAATACCAATGAAATTGAACACGATTTAAAGTATGGTGGAGATGTAGGCAAAAGCGGTCTTTCAGTAATTCTTATAGAAACGATCAGAAACAAATATGAAGAATCAGACGGCAACAAAATAAAAAATAATTTAAAATTCGCGATAGGATGGGTAGATTCCAATAATATGGAAAATGGATTAAGGGAATACATAATTCATTCATTAGAACAAAATGGGATAAAAATGTTAGAAATATGTTCATCAGATACTCATGAAAATTCAGGATTTAGAACATCACAGGGTTACTTTCCCTTCGGACAAATAACTAAATTTGAAACAATAGCAAATTATTATTTAAAACTAACAGATTCGGCTAATAAAAAATTAAAAAAATCCCAATATAAAATATCAAGCATTGAATCGAAAGTAAAAGTAATGGGCAAAAATCAATTTGAAGATTATTCAAATGCATTAGACAAAGCTATGTATTTGACAAAAATATTTTTAGTTGTTACTTTTGGAGTAATTTTAATCATGCTGCTAAAGTAAATTAGTTTATCATACTTTTTCTTTAGTTATATAAAAAAATTAGATCGATATATTAAAGTCTATTTATTTCGCTTTTGTTAACGGTATGATATAAGATTAGAAAAAATCTAAATACATTGTTATTTAAGATGATGACGATTAAAGTAGATTAAATGTTAAAACTATAATATTGAGTGTATTATATAATAATATTCTAATTAAGAAGTGAGGATTTTTTTACGAATTTTAAAGAATACTTATTTTTTAATAAAACTTTAGCAATACAATATTAAATCAGATAATAAAATTGATTAGCATAACCGATTGAATTTAATTAAATTTATAATGATATTTTAATAGATACCAACTAATATTGGTAGTAACACTAGTCTATCAAATTCAGCCAATGAAATAGAAACTAATTTATAAATATTCATTACAGAAATTCATTTAGTAACTAATTATTAAATACTAGTTTTTTTCTTTATAACATATTTTGATTAATATTACAGAAGAATAATAAACGACTCTATTGATATTACTATCTTATAATTTACTAGTCAACTTGAACATTTCGTTTGTTAATCAAAATAGACAGATTATTATACTTACATATATTTGATCTTGTTGCATCAGTTATTTACTCAATGCTTTTCTTACTTCAGGTAATGCTAAAGTAAATCCAACATGAATACAATCAAATTTATTATCTGTTATACATTTCAAATTTTTATTTTTAATTTGTACTTCAATTAATCTATTATTATTACGTAAATCTTTTAAAATAATAGTATCATCATTTAAACTAATTAATGATATTAATTGTGCTTTCTTTAATATTTGTCGCCGTTCAAGTTCAATCAAAGCAGATTCAGATATAAAAGAAGCAAATGAAAGAGTTGGATTTTTACCCTTTTCTGTGTTATACATCTCTTCTAATTTTTTTAAAATTTTTCCACTAAATGTAATCGTTCTCTGTCCTGGTTGAGGCATATATTATATAATGCTATATACCTTAATATATTTAACGTTTAAATACAGTTTATAACCGTTAATCACTATGGTAGATTCGAATATTCCAAAAAATATTAACTGGAAAAAAGATATATTGCCAATAATAAAAGAGAGATTAGCATTATTAAAAACATATGGATTAATCCCTACCCTCAAAACTATATTTTATTCTTTAGTTTTTTTAAACGTTATTCCTAATTCTTATAATTACTATAAATATCTCATAAGGTATACAAAAAATGCTAGGATTAGCGGTGAAATTCCTATTGATAGTTTTCCTGATCAGAATCTACCTAGAATATCAAATCCAGTAGAAAATCTTGAAACAGCAAAAGCCTATGTTCAAAAAATAGTAAGATATCTTGAATATGTATCATCACCAAATTCAATATACAATTATCGAGTTAATAACAACGAGTTCAATTCCCTTCCCAAAATAGAAATATGGATCGAAAAAAACTCTTTAAGCTATACTTTTGATAATTTATTAAAAAATTATGGTATAAATATTGTTCCTAATCAAGGGATTGATATACTTAGATTTATTAATAAAAATTTATTCCGCTTGAAACAATCAATGAGTGACGAGAAAATATATATTAGATATTTAGGCAATTTAGATTTATTTAATGATAATATTGATAACATAGTTAAATATAATAAACAAATACTCAATTTAAACATAGATTTCAAAAAAATTGCGATTACAGAAGATCAAATGCGAAAATTTCATTTGCCTGAAAATCCTAATCCTGCTATAATAAGAAAGTTAGACAATAACCCAAGAAAAAATTTTTATGTAAGCAAATATGGACGGCTTTTCCAGATTGAATTGGATTCTTTTCTGGCATATTCCCCAGAAAAATTTAAAAGTATAGTTTTTGATTCCATAAACAATATATTATATACAAGTAAAAAATACGAAAAAATTAAAAACAGTGTAGTTTTCTGATCAACGATACTATAATATTTTTATAATATAACTTTTTGAAAATAATGCTATATTTTTCTCTACAAATTTCTTTATATTCTGACCATTGAATATAAATCATGTCATATGGATAC
>JALDXL010000035.1:0-14046 GCA_032155045.1 Nitrososphaerales archaeon | reverse complement strand
CCATTACCAAATACACCAAAACCAAGGATAAATGATCCATTTCCAGTAAATTTCTGAATCATATGTGAACGTCCGGTAAAATCAGCAACATAAATATTATTTTCATTATCTGCAGCAATACCACCTAGTTGATTAAATTGGCCTTGTGCAACGCCTTTTTCACCCCATTTTGTTTTGTGTTCATATTCGGTTGCTGCAAATGAAGTGATTGCAGCACCATTTAAAACTAAAACTGATAAGAAAACAACAACACTGACTATAGCAACATATTTAAAAGTCATAAACTCTAAAAGAAATAGATAGTATATTAACCATTCGTATTAAATTCTTCAATTTTAAAAAAAAATTAAAATAAATTATTAATTTCTTTTTTTTTATATTGTTCACTCTTTTCCAAGAGGAATACCATATATGGGTTTAGTGCCAAAGTGGTTATCTATCTTGTCTGGACCAATGAACAACAATCCGAGCCCACTATTGAATACTTGAAGATTTACAGGAACTCCGCTAACCGGTCCTTCATGCATGCTAATTGTTGCGGTTCCATTAAAGATAGTGCTGTTGTTTTGTATTGAGACATCAGTTAAGATATAATCGGTAAGAGTATGGGTATGCCTCGATGTTCCATCAGTTTTAATCATTTCATAAGATGAATTCAAAACTGTTGAATTGTCCTCCACTTGACTCTGTTTTGTCTGGTTTGATAAATTGCTCTTCCACGTGCCAAATATGATCCATAATGGTTTTCCATTTTCATCGTCTACTATTCCTATCGATCTTCCAAACAAATAATCTCCTTCTGTTACACCTGAAGGGATTCCCATTACAACATTCAGATTAAAAGAAAATAACATCAATCCACCAGCTATCATCGTCATAGAGACAATTATAGCATATCTTGTTCCGGCATTTTTTTCAAATACTTTCTTCATTGAATTATTATGATTATATTGTTCTTATTACTCTTTCGTCTTTGTAGCATAGTGTTACTTGACTAATACTAAATCAATAAATCAATTAAAAACTATATTTTTCCAAATTTAATATAAATATGTTGTATTAAATATTGCATTATTGTATATTATTATTATTATTCTGTTAAATAAAATATCAGATTTATAAAAGGAAACAGTTCTGCTTCTGTATATAATAGATGAACCTCTCATTTCAATTTGATGATCAGTATCTATGGTTATGGATATATTTATTCAATATTTTAATAAAGAAATCTATCGGTGTGTACAAATTATTTGCAACTTGATCTCTTTTCAATTTTGTTAAGTGTAATAGCAGGTCTAATATCTACAGGATTAATGACGTTTATTGAAATTCCATTTTGGAAAAGATGGAAATTAACAGGTATTTTAGAGTGGCATGAGAATCAGATCTTGACATGTAAAATTTTCAGGATTCCTAATAATAAAAATTATTTTTGGGGAGTCTTTTTCCTACATTTTTTAAACGGAGGACTTGGTGGAATTGGTTTACTTTTAGCTTTAGTTTTAATTCCATCATTATATGAAATTCCACTACTGATAATAGGATTATTATATGGATTTTTTCTTTGGATTCTTACACTTTTGCCAATTCATAAACCAATTACTGGGATAAACCCGTTGAAACATCCATTAGGACATGGCCCAATTATTATCAGTTTATTGGGACATGCAGTATATGGAATAACATTAGGAATTATATTTTCAATAATGATTTCGCCTAAATAAACAGCATATTCAATTTCTTGTAATTTAGAAAATATCATTTATAATTTAGAAAATATGAATTCATTGTTACTGATTGCATTCTAGTAGTTCATAACATTAATTATATGACTGTAGAATAAAGATATTTTACAGAATTTTTTGAACTATTAAAAACCTTCAACTGGACTTTTTTCATTTCAAGATATAAAACAAGATGTAAAATAATTGAGATATATCTTTTAAATCTCAATTTTGATATTTATTTTATTATTATTGTATTTACTTTATTACCATTAAATTTTTTTTGACAATAATTTTATATCAGTCTATCTGACTACAGCAGTATTGTACATATACTTTCTCGCAGTAGACAATGAATCTTTTTTAAATTACATACAGTATGATTCAAATTAAACTATGCCCAAATTAATAATATGGGAACTGATCACGGTGTTTTTCCAGTAAATAATGAGTCATGGGAAAAAGAAGTATTAAAATCACAATTACCTGTTTTTGTTGATTTTTGGGCAGAATGGTGTGGTCCATGTAGAATGGTTGGACCAGCTGTTGAACAATTATCGAAAAGCCTTGATGGAAAAGTTAAAATTGTAAAGCTTAATGTAGATGAAAACCAAGAAATAGCAGTCAAATATGGAATTCATTCTATACCGTCACTATTATTATTTAAAGATGGAAATGAGATTGCAAGAACTGTAGGAGCTGCTCCAAAAGAAGCATATCAAAAATTCATCGAGGAATCACTATCTAAAAATTAGTATTATTATTAGTATTGATATCAATACTAAGTTAATCTTTGTACTACAAAATAATTTTTTTATATTTTTCTTAATTTCACCTAATTTTGAATGTATCTTTTATTATTTTTGTATCAAAAAAGCATTAATATAGATAGTAGTAATCGATAGCATAGTTTGGGTAAAAAAGAAGTTTCAACTTTATTTTCATCTAATCCAGATAAATATTATCGAGTTTCCTTATTTGATAGATTAGGTTTTAAACGCTGCAAATGTGTATCATGTGGAAAATTTTTTTGGTCTCTTGTAGATAAAAAAAATACCTGCCCCGATCATGAAAGCTATAACTTTATAGGAGATCCTCCTACCGATAAAAGGCTAGATTATGTAAAGGCATGGAAAGAAATTGAAAAATATTTTCAATCTACTGGTCATTCTATAGTACGCCGATATCCTGTAGTATGCAGATGGCGAGATGATCTCTATTTTACAATTGCTTCTATAGTAGATTTTCAAAGAATAATGAATAATAAAGTTATTTTTGAATTGCCATCAAATCCTTTGGTAGTGCCACAGATGTGTTTGAGATTTAATGATGTTGAAAATGTTGGATTAAGTGGTCGCCATTATACAAGTTTCTGTATGATTGGTCAGACATGTAATGCTGATGCATCAGGGGGGTATTGGAAGGATAAATGCATCGATCTGGATTTTGGATTATTAACTAACGTATTGGGAATAAAACCGGAAGAGATTACTTTTGTAGAAGATATTTGGATGGGAGCAGGAGCATTTGGATATTCTTTGGAGTATTTTGTACGTGGGCTCGAACTAGGTAATGCAGTATTTACAGAATTCGAAGGGGATGAAAATAATTATCGAATTATGAAAAATAAGATTATCGATATGGGAGCAGGTTTGGAACGATTATCATGGATTACTATGGGTACGCCTACAAGCTATGATTGTTGTTTTGGCTCAGTCATAAAATACTTGGAAAATTCTGTTGGAATTCAAAGAGATGAAAATTTTCTCTCAACTTATTTTAAACTAGTGTCCAAAAAATTCAATAGTATTGAAGATGATTCATCTGATAAAATAAAAAGATTGAAAAAAATGATTGCTCAGGAGATGAAAATATCTTTTGAAGATCTCGATAAAATTGTATCTCCATATGAGGCAATATACACAATAGCAGATCATACAAGAACATTATTATTTGCTATTTCTGATGGTTCACTACCTTCAAATGTAGGTGGAGGTTATAATCTTCGAATTCTTTTACGTAGGATACTATCTATCATTGAACGATTCAAATGGAATATCAAAATCGAGGATCTAATCGATACGCATGTAGAATATCTAAAAAATATGTTTCCTGAAATAGAGGAAAATAAAAAAGAAGTTTATACTATTCTAAAACTCGAATCTGATAGATATGCTAGTACCAGACAGCGTATGAATACTATTGCTTCTACAATACGTAAGAATGATAAACAATTGACTGTAGATGATCTTATAAGATTATACGAATCAGATGGTATTACTCCAGATTTTCTTAAAGAAATCAACATAATAACTGAAATACCATCCAATTTTTATGTAAAATTATCAGAATTACATAATATCAACCAAAAGTCTATTTCTTCTCAATCCCTAGATGGATTAGAAGGCTTGCCGCCTACTAGGTTATTATATTATGAAGATTCCTCTATTAGGGAATTTAATGCTCAAATAATAAAAATAATAAAAGAAAATTATGTAGTTTTAGATCAAACATCATTTTATCCTAGAGGTGGAGGACAAGAACCTGATAAAGGAACTATTGGTAATGCCAAAGTCTTAGAAGTCCTAAAACAGGGCGATATTGTTCTTCATAGAGTAGAAGATTTATCATCATCACTTTACGAAGGATTATTAGTTAAATGTACTTTAGATGATGCCAGACGTAATTCAATAACAAAACATCATACTGCTACTCATATATTAAACTCTTCAGCTAGAAATACACTAGGGTCATGGGTATGGCAAAATTCTGCTTTTAAAGATGTTAACTATGGACGACTTGATATAACTCACCATTCTGCATTGAATAGAGAAGAAGTAGATAAAATTGAAAAAACTGCGAATGAAATTGTAATGAAAAACCTTGGTGTCAACATAAAAGAATATGAAAGAGGAGAAAGCGAACAAAAATTTTCTTTTCGTATATATCAAGGCGGAGTAGTCCCATCAAATAAAGTAAGAATAGTGAATATAAGTGGATTTGATATTGAAGCATGTGGAGGGACACATGTTAATAGAACTGGGGAGTTGGGTCTAGTTAAAATTCTCAAGACGGAACGTATTCAGGATGGTGTTGTTAGATTAGAATTTGTTGCTGGGCAGGCTGCTATAAATTACATAAAAAATCAGGATAAAAATATTTCATTTATTACTCAATCACTAGGTTCTAGTAAAGAAAAATTAACTGATTCATTTAGAAAATATTTGGATGAATCAGAAAAACTTAGAACAAAAATAAAGGTTCTTTTACGAAAAACTTCTCCTATCCAAGCAAAATTTATTTCCAATAATAGTAAACAAATATCTTCAGATGGCGTAAAATTATTTACAACATTTGATGATGAACTTGATGAGGAATACCATATTACAGTAGGAGAAAAAACTATCGAAATGGATCCTCTTATAATGTATATTTCACTTGTCTCCAAAGGAGAAGGTATACGCGTAATAGTTTTTGTTGGCGAAACTGCAAGGAAATATGGATTTAATGCTGGAAAAATAGCAAAAGTTATTTCTACTAGTTTAGGAGGTTCGGGTGGTGGAGATTCAAAATTTGGACAAGGCGGAGGTAGATTTAAGAATAGAATTGAAGAGGTTTTAAAGTTAGCCGAAATATATGTTAATCAAACAATCGAAAGGTGAATTTAACTGAATAGTAGTGAAAATAATAGTAGTATTGATATCGATTGGAACGAACTGGAAAGAAAATGGAAATCAAAATGGAAAGAAGAACGTCTATTTGAAGCTGATTACGACAATACCAATAAAAAGAAATATTTTATAACTGTTGCATTTCCATATCCTAATTCTCCTCAACATATAGGACACGGAAGAACGTATGCATTGGCTGATGTTCATGCTCGATATATGAGAATGAAAGGATACAATGTTTTATTTCCAATGGGATTTCATTATACAGGTACACCAATTTTAGCAATGTCCAAAAGAGTTATTGCACAAGATCTAGATTTAATTGAAACTTTTAAAAATCTTTATGCTGTTCCTGAAGATACAATAAAATCTTTTGTTGAACCAGAAAATATTGCAAAATATTTTCATAATGAGATAAAATTAGGAATGCAAGATATGGGTTATTCTATCGATTGGCGTCGAGAATTTACAACTATTGATACATTATATTCAAAATTCATAACTTGGCAGTTTAAAACATTACAAAAAAAAGGATTAATTGTACAAGGTTCTCATCCTGTTGGTTGGTGTCCATATGATAACAATCCTGTAAGTCAACATGATACTCTCGGTGATGTGGAACCGGAATTCAATGAGTATGTACTAATCAAGTTTAGATTGAACGATAGTGATGTTATTCTTCCTACCGCTACTTTAAGACCCGAAACTATATTCGGTGTTACCAATCTTTGGGTAAATCCTGATATTGAATATTTTGTAATAAATGTAGATGATACTGAACAATGGATTGTTACCGAAGAGGCATCAACAAAATTAAAATTTCTTAATCATGATATTAAATTCAATAAAATTATCAAAGGAAATGAATTGATAGGTAAATTTGTAACAGATACAATTAGAAATGTGGATATTCCTATACTTCCCGCAAAATTTGTTAAAGCTGATACTGGAACTGGAATAGTAATGTCAGTACCTGGTCATGCTCCTTATGATTTTCAAGCTCTTAGCGACTTAAAAAAAGAAACATCATCCTATAATGGTATAGATTTATCACAGATTAAACCTATACAAATTATAGATATTCAAAATAACGATAATATTAACACAACTGGTAGTTCTATACTATGCGTTGAAGACACAATCACTAAATTCAATATTAAAAATCAATCAGATTTAGGATTAGAAAAAGCAACAGCTGAGGTTTATCATTTAGAATATTATCAAGGTAAAATGTTATCTAATACTGGAAAATATTCTGGAATGAGTGTTCAATTAGCTAAAGAAGATATTAAAAACGATTTGATTACTACTACAAATCATATAGCTGAGGTATTTTATGAGTTAATAAATAAACCGATTAAATGTAGATGTGGAAATGAATGCGTTGTCAAATTATTAAATGATCAATGGTTTATTAACTATAAAGATAAGGAATGGAAACTTAAAGTACATGAATATATAGATAAAATAAGTATTCTGCCAGATGATCTTAGACAAGAATTTCATAATGTAGTTGATTGGCTAAAGGAAAGAGCTTGTGCAAGAAAATCCGGACTTGGAACTAAACTTCCATGGGATCATGAATGGATAATAGAAAGCTTATCTGATTCAGTTATTTATATGGCTTATTATATAATATCAAAATTTGTCAATGATCAAAATTACTTGATGAACGAAAATCTTAGTAATATTGATGAAACTTTTTTTGACTATATACTATTAGGAATTGGTGATACCAATAAAGTAGCAAAAAAAAATAATATCTCTGTATCAGTATTAGAAGAAATCAGAAAAGAGTTTATTTACTTTTATCCGGTCGATTCTAGGCATTCAGGACGAGACTTGGTACCTAATCACCTTACCTTTTTTATATTTAATCATGTGGCTATTTTTGATAAGAGATTCTGGCCAAGTCAAATAGTTGTAAATGGTTCAGTCTTAATGGAAGGAAAAAAAATGTCCAAATCACTGGGAAATATAATACCTTTAAGAACTGCAATACAAGAATATGGTGCAGATACAATTAGGCTAGCAATATTGATTTCGTCTGAATTGCTTCAGGATGCTGATTTCTCTTTTGATACTGCAAAATCTATTAGAATGAAATTACTAGAATTTTATAATCAATCACAACAACATCATCAAATTGTATTATTCAATTCTAATATTAATAATGAATTAGCTAATTCAAAAAGCTTGGATGAATTTCTTTATTCTCATATATATAAAGATGAATATCTTCTCGAATTAGAAGATAGGTGGTTAATGAGTAAATTACAAAGACTAATAAATAATGTCACCAAATCGCTAGAAACATTAAGAGTACGAGAAGCTCTTCATAATATTTTGTACGTTTTCGATCAAGATGTCAATTGGTATAAAAAAAGAATTAGTATTAAAAAAAGAGATAACAACGCCTTGGTAAAAAATATACTACTTCTTTGTTTTTCTCTTAGAGTCAAGTTATTATCTCCATTTGCTCCATTTATATCTGAAGAAATTTGGAATCATTTAGGTAATACAACTTCCATTGTTTCTACCAAATGGCCTGATAGAATATTTAAAGATCGGACTGATCCTCTGGCTGAGGAATCAGAAGAATTTATAAAGAAACTAGCAAGTGATGTATCTAATATTATTAGAGTGACAAAAAAATTCCCTAATACCATATATGTATATTGTTCCTCAGTTGATAAACAAAAAATATATCAAAAAATTCTTGAAATAATTACTTTAAATAATGAAAGAAATTTTGGAAATATAATGAAACAATTAATCGGAGATCCTAAAACTTCTTATGCAAAAAAAGATCCTTCTCTTGTTAAAAAAATAGTGGAAGATATTCTTTCTGAATCTGTTGAAGCCAGGGTTAACAGATTAAATTTAAATTTTTTTGATGAGGTTTCTATACTAAAAAATTCCCAGAATTTAATATCCAATGAAATTGAAGCTGAAAATGTTGAAATAATTATTTATCAAGAAGAAGAAAAAGAAAAATTCGATCCAAAATCAAAAGCTAAATTTTCTAGACCGTATAAACCAGCTGTCTATTTAGAATAGGTGGACGAGGAGGACGGCCCCTTTCTTTCTTTGTTATTGCTTTTTCTTGAAATATAAATCGACGAAATCATATACAAGCTAAATCCACAGATTGACATTATTAATCCATATAAAGATAGTGCTTCTCGTTCTTGATAATATCCTATACCAAGAATTATTGCTCCTAATACCAAAATAGCTATACCTGCTCGTGCGGCACCAGGCATTTCTTTTTTCTGTTTCACTAGTGCTATCTGTTTAATTTGGTCTCAATATATTTTTATTTTCGAATAGTGAATACTTCATCGATGAAAATTGCTGTGGTAGGAATTGGAGTTGCAGGAGCATATCTCATGAATCAGCTTAGCAATAATCATGATATTCATGTAGTTGGATTTGAACGCATGAAAGAAGAAGAACATGATGCTGTTTGCGCTTGGGCTACAAGCAAAAATGTTATGGCAGACTATACAAAAAAGTGTAGTCTCAATTTCAATGATTATATTTTGCATGATGGTAAAAACATGAGCGTTGATCTTGGAGATAGTAAACATGTTGATATTGGATTAAGAGGTATGGTTAGTTATGACAAATTAAAACTTATTCAAGATATGATAAAAGGAACAAAAATAAACTATGGAAAAGTACCAAGAAAGGAGAATCTAGAGTCTGAATTTGATTTAATTATAGATTCTACTGGCTTTCACAGAAATTATCTTCCTAAACTTGATTACGAAATGTGGATTCCTTGTGTTCAGTATAAAGTCAAATATCATAGTAATAATGATATTCCCTATGATGATTTTTATCTTAAAGGATTTCCTTCTATGTCAGGTTATTTCTGGTATTTTCCTTTAGGAAACGGATATGCACATATAGGTGCTGGCGATTTTACAAGAAAAAATCATAATCTTTTCGTTGAAAATTTTCTTAAAAAAAATAAATGTGAGATAATTAAAAAAAATGGAAGACCAGTAAGAATTAGTCCGCCATCTAAATCAGAACCATTTAATGATGGTAGAAAATCCGTAGGAGTTGGAGAATCAATTGGCACTGTTTATCCATTACTTGGTGAAGGAATCATACCCTCAACGGTTTGTGCTGACCTCTTTGTAAATAATCTTAATGACTTTAAGTCGTACAGAAAACAAGTTCTTAAATATTTTGATATATATCAATTAGTCTTCAAGTTTATTTTGATGAAAATTACAGGTACTTTTAGTATTGTAAAGAATTCATTCGATTTACTTAGAATATATCGTTATATGAAAAATAATCAAGATCGATATGGAATGGAAGTAAAAATTGCTGATATGATGAAAGTCTCTTCTATTTAGCTATATTAGTTCTAGAAAGCGAAATTCTTATTATTTTTATTACTTTAAAGTGAGTCACAGTTATAAATGGATTTAAAATAGTTTAATACAGATGAGCAACTCTAATTCCCCTCAAAAATCAGCCATTGAACAAAGAATCAATGAGCTTGTTCAGCATTCTCGAACACTGGAACTATATCTTAACGAAGTAATAGAAAGAGAAGCTACAGTTACAAAATTAATTGAAGAAGCTCGTCTGGCATCGTACGCTCTTCAAAATATTACTTCTGATAAGGAAAATGAGGCATTAATGCCAATTGGTGTAGGCGTATTTTTAAAAACAAATATTCCTTCAATTGATAAATTATTGGTTAATATTGGGGCAGGAGTTACAATAGAAAAAAATCGTGAAGATACTTTAAATTATATAGAATCAAGAATCAAGGAGTTTGAACTTGGATTACATCAATTAACAGAACAGAAAAAACAAATAACTTCTCAACTTGAACAGATTCAACAACAAGTGAATGTTATGTTACGTCAAGCATCATGATTTCATAATAAGTTAACTGAAGCAAAAAAGAAAACATAATACATCGAGATTTGAACTATTATTTTTGTGTATGAGTATATATGTTTGATAAATTAAAAAAAGCTTTTTCAAATATTATTTCAGATATAGGTAAAAAAGAAATTACTGAAAAAGATCTTGAAAATACTCTATTCGATCTTGAAATTGAATTGCTAGAGAGCGATGTGGCACAGGAGGTTATAGATGATATCTCTACGAATTTAAAAAATAAACTACTAGGTTTCTCTCTTGAAAAAGATAAAACACCAGAAGAATTAATTCAATCAAATGTTAAAAACTCTATTTATGAAATTCTTACCAAATCTGGTACTCTAGATCTGGTTAATGAAATTAATTCCAAAAAAGAAAATAAAAGTGGTCCTTTTATAGTGGTTTTTCTAGGAATTAATGGAACGGGAAAAACTACTACTGTAGCTAAAGTTGCAAATCTTTTACATAAAAATGGATTATCTGTTGTATTAGCAGCAAGTGATACTCATAGAGCTGGTGCTATTGAGCAATTAGGTGAACATGCAAGAAGGCTGTCACTGAAAATGATTCATCAAAGATATGGAGCTGATCCATCTGCAGTTGCAAGGGATGCAGTTGAATATGGAAAAAAGCATAGGGTAGATGCAATTTTAATTGATACCGCAGGACGAATGCAGACTGCAAAAAACCTTATGGACGAGATTAGTAAAATTGTTCAGGTTGTTAAACCAGATCTTCGAATCTTTATAGGAGATTCTTTGGCAGGAAATGATGCCATAAATCAAGCTAAAGAATTCTTTGCTTATACTAAATTTGATGGTGCAATTTTAACAAAAACTGATGCTGATGCAAAGGGAGGATCTGTTATTTCCATTTCATATCTTACTTCTAAGCCTATTATTTATCTCGGAGTAGGACAAAATTATGATGACATAGTTCCATTCAATATTGATACTTTTATAGAGTCATTGTTTAGTTCTAAAACCTCAGAAGAAATTACGAAAAAGTATGGTTCTACTCTTATAAATGAAAACGAAAATAAAAATAATGAAAAGTTATCATCTTTTAAACCAGAAAGTATTTCTAATAATGATGAGTCTACTCATACTCTTGTTGAAGAATTACAACAACAAAATAAAATTTCTTCATTGTTATCCTCTTCAAATTTAGATTCTGCTGAAATTACTAATGATATTGAAATGCCCAAAGTTGAGGAAAAAAAAGATGATAAAACTACTACTGACATAAAGAATAATATTATTAATTTAAAAAATGAATCGCAAGACAGCAAATTAGAAAAGAACGATGATATAATGAAAGATGTCAATACTGTCGATAAATCATTTACCTCTGTTACTACAACTAAAGATGATATTGGAGAGAAAAGTTCTATCATTGAAAAAACAGATGGTAACAAAAATGACAAGAAAAAAGGTTTCTTTTCTTCATTTTTTGGTAAACGAAAATCCAAAGAAAATAATGATAAAGTATCGTCAAACTACGATCAAATGTCAAATTCTAGTACGAATAATAATAAGGATGACATTATTATAGCAAAGGACGATAATAAAACCAAGACAAACAAAAACCGTGAGAAAAATGAAATTAAATATCTTTCAGACGATGATTTAGATGAACTCTTTAAAGAATAAACATATTCTCAGCATACAAGATTTAGATCTAACTGAAATAATCTCTATACTAGACTTGGCAACATTACTTAAAAAAGAAAGCAAAATTTATTCATCTCAAAAATTACTTGAAGGAAAAACATTGGGGATGATCTTTCAAAAACCGTCTACTCGTACTAGAGTAAGCTTTGAAACAGGTATGATTCAGCTTGGCGGTCATGCAATTTATTTAGGAACAAACGATATGCAATTATCAAGAGGAGAAACAATAGAAGATACAGCAAGGACGTTGTCATTGTATCTTGATTGTTTAATGGCTAGAGTTTATGATCATAGTGATTTAGAAAAATTATCTAAATATTCATCTATACCTATTATTAATGGATTATCTGATCTTTTTCATCCCTGTCAAATCTTAGCTGATCTCTTAACAATACTAGAACACAAAAAAAAATTTAGTGGATTAAATCTTGCTTGGATAGGAGATGGATTTAATGTATGCAATGATCTTTTAATCGGTTGTGCTAAAACAGGAATAAATATTACTGCAGCTTGTCCCTCTGGATATGAACCACCAGGATGGATTGTTGACTTATCTAAAAAAGAAGGAACAAAAACTGGTTCTATTATTAAAATAACTAACGATCCTATAATCGCAACAAAAGAGGCCGATATAGTAGCAACTGATACATTTGTTTCTTTAGGAAAAGATAACGAAAAAAAAATTCGTGAAACTATATTTGTACCTAAATATCAAGTAAATTCTGACCTAATGAAACATGCAAAAGACGATGTAATATTTATGCATTGTCTACCTGCAAAACGAGATCAAGAAGTTACTGCTGATGTGATTGATGGAAAATCGTCTGTAGTTTGGAAAGAAGCCGAAAATAGATTACACGTTCAGAAAGCCTTACTATGTTTGTTGATGAGCGATGCATATTGATATTATATATATTTAGACAATATTTGCTATTTTACTAGACGTTAACAATTTTGTCTTCTATCTATAGAGATCTGATTTAGACTTATTTTATAAAAAATAAAGAAGGTAGAAAGTAGGTATTTATATATTTGCTATCTGCGATCCTTTAATCTAGCTCTTCCGGTCTTTCTAGGTGCAATATTTCCTACTTTTCTTCCTGGAGGTGTATTTCTACTGACTGATGATTGACGTCCTATATGTTGATGCCTTCCTCCACCGTGTGGGTGATATACTGCAGCTTGTGCAATTCCTCTAACTTTTGGATATAATTTACCTTTAGATTTCATATAATGTGCCTTATTCCCAGCTTTCAAGAAGGGTTTTTCTTTTCTTCCTGCACCTGCAATAGTTCCTATCATTGCACGACATTTTTGATTGATAAGCAAAAACTTTCCTGAAGGTAATTTTACAGTTACACCTTCTGAAGAATGTGAAAATACTATAGCTGACGAGCCTGCAGCTTTTATTAATTTCCCTCCATCACCTGCATTTTTCTCAATATTACAAATTAAAGTTCCATCAGGAATCGATTCTAACGATAAAATATTTTTTCCTGAAGCAGGAGTACCTTTTCCTGTTTTAATAGTGCTGCCAACAGAAGTGCCTTCTGGTGCTGGAATGTATGATATACTATTATTATCAAATTCAACTTTAGCTAAAGGTGCATCTCTTCCTCTTTCATGTACTATATCTACAACTTTTCCCTCATGTTGCTCTTCTAATTTAAAGTTAGGGTATCTAGCAGGTAATATTTTGCCGGTTATAACTGCCCTGAACTGCTTTCCACCTCTACCTCTTCTACGTACTAATGTTCGTTTACCCAAAATATTTCTAAAGTAATCGTTTCAATTAGGTGATTTTAACTTTTGTGTTTTATTTTTTAAAATCTAATTATCATACCAATATAGTAGAGTAATTGTAAAAATTTATATTTTTTAATCAATTATTATACTTGTCAATTATCATTTCTATAATAAAATAATTTTATAATTTAATTTATCCAAAGATTATTATGTGATTTTACAAGATAATATATCAAATATTGAGTAATAATAGTATCTCATTAAAAGTGCTAGAAGCTTATACTCGTGATGTTGGTAGAGGTATAGCACGTATAG
>JALDXL010000034.1:0-14224 GCA_032155045.1 Nitrososphaerales archaeon | reverse complement strand
TATGATTTAAAACTTGCAAACCAACATGAAATGCAACATCAAGAGTTAATGATATACGATTTCCAACATTATTTTGAAAGATTTCCAGATGCATCTGATAATTATAGACCTTTTAAAATATATGAAAACGATCAAACTGAAAAAAAATTAAACAAGACACAAAATGAGAGTATGGTTACAATTCCTGGAGGTATTTTTGATATTGGTTTTACCGGAGATGGTTTTTCATACGATAATGAATTACCAGAACATAAAACATATCTTTATTCTTATGAAATTGATTCTACTCCTGTATCTAATGGTGAATTTATGAAATTTATAGAAGAAGGAGGTTATGAAAAATATAAATATTGGCTTGCAGATGGATGGGATCTCGTTCAAGAATTAAAATGGTCCGCTCCACTTTATTGGTTTAAAAAAGGAAATAAATGGATGAAAAAGGATTTCTTTGGTATATCAACTATCGACCCAGACGAACCAGTAATAAACGTTAGTTATTACGAAGCTAACGCTTATGCTAATTGGACAAAGAAAAGATTACCAACAGAGGCAGAATGGGAAAAAGCAGCTAGTTGGAATGATGATCTTCAAAAGAAAACGAAATATCCCTGGGGAAATCAAATTCCAACTCCGGAATATGCAAACTTGTTAGAATCGTTTCAATGGAAGCCATCTCGATGTGGTTCATATGAAAAAGGAAAGAGTTTCTATGGTTGCTATCAAATGATCGGTGATGTTTGGGAATGGACATCCTCTGAATATTCTTTGTATCCAGGTTTTAAATCTAAATTCTCTGAATATACTGATAAATGGGCAATAAATCAAAAAGTATTACGCGGCGGATCATTTGCGACGTCAAGACGACAAATTAGAAATAGTTATAGAAACTACTTTAAGCCACATGAACGAATTCTATTTGCAGGATTTCGATGTGCAAAATAAGATTATTTAGACATAATAAGGTTATTCAGAAGGGACTAGTAGTGCGATATTAAACCATTCATATTTATCCAAGAAATTTCTTTTCACTTTAAAGTTACTTTTATTTGCTAATTCTTCTATTGATTTTAAATTATATTTGTAAGAATATTCAGTAAGTATTGTTTCTCCTTTTTCAAATTCAAAAACTTGATTATTTAATATAACTTTTTGATTATTTTTTGAAATCAAATGCATTTCAATTCTATTTTTGGTTTCATTATAATATGCTAAATGTTCAAAATTATTTAAATTAAAATTCCCATCTAGTTCTTTATTTATTCTCTCTAATATATTTAAATTAAATTTTGCAGTGATTCCTTCTAGATCATTATAGGCAGCCTCGAGAATATTTTTTTTCTTTTGCAAATCGAACCCTATTAGTAATGAATCTTCTTTATTCATCTTCTCTCTTAAATTTTGTAAAAACGTTAATGCATCTATTGGTTCGAAATTTCCCAAACTCGATCCTAAAAATAGTATTAGCTTATTATTAGGAATATTATTTTGAGAATTAACAAGTTTTGTTACTATTTCTAAGCCATCAAGATAATCTGAGGCTATAGGGTGAGTAACGATCTCAGGTAAATCGTTTTGTAATATCAAACAGCTTTTATATAGAAATGTTTTAGAAATATCAATAGGGAAATAATGAAGACTTTTATTTTGTTTTTCTAAAAAATACTTTAACAATATTTTTGTTTTTTTAGAACTTCCGCTTCCTAATTCTACTATGCAAACTTTCTTGTTATCATATAATTGTAGTAAGGAACTAATATTTTCTATTATGATTTTGTATTCAGTCACGGTTAAATAATATTCGGGTTGGATGCAAATTTGCTCAAAAAGTTCGGAACCCTTCTGATCATAAAATAATGTTGGATTAAGTTTCTTTCTTTTTTTACTTAGTCCTTTTATTACTTCTTTAGCAAAATCTTCAAGTATTATGGATTTACTCTTTTTATCGTCTGACAATACTTATGTAAAAATATTATAAACTATATAATTAAATATGATAATCTTTGTATACCTGTTATTTTATTGGAGGAGTCGCGAAGCCTGGTCAAACGCGCAGGACTCAAGATAATAGTAGAGATTATTGATAAATCCCGTCCCTCAGGGGTTCGTGGGTTCGAATCCCACCTCCTCCATCGAATCCTCAGTTCTTATAATGATATAATTTGAATGCACAAAATAGTGATGATTACAAAAGTAGTTTCAGCTTATTAAAAACTACTTTCCAACCCCTTAATTTAATATATCAAAAATTACTTTGTCCAAGTAATTTAAAGAATTTTAAAAGTGGATTTTATTAATAAAATTCTTTTTATGAAAAAGTTTTAGTAAATTCTACTTATTCAGGGCATACTCCTCTTTAGACATTTTAGGTAATGTTTTAAACAGAATACGGCCAGATTTTAAAACGGATAGGTCTATGACAATTTTTAACTTTTTATTTTCAAATCTGATTAATCACTTTAACATACAGTTTTAAATTTACATTTTTTTATGTATTTATAAAAAACTAAAGAATTTCTCATCCTGTGGTCTGGATTTAAAAAATTATATGAGACTAAGTAAATATGAAAGGTTTACAGATATTGTAATAAAGGTCAATAAGACGATATCAAAAATTTACAAAGAAAAAAAATTCGAATAATGTTCCAGAAGAAATCTAGGGGGTTTTTATACGATATAAAGTATACGGTCAGAAATATGATATTGATTGTAAAAGATAAACAAGGCAACACTCGTTGTACTTGTTGTTAGGATATATGCTTTCTAGAAAAAGATAATAGGTTTAATCTTAAATAACCTCAGAATTGTTTGAATTATCGTAAATCTCTAAATTAAAATTTAAAAAATCGAAGTTTATTTGTCATGGTATTTAATCAATTGAAAAATCCACCAATAGATATAGCAATATTGAAAAACACAATCGGATGCAATTGTTTCATTAAAAGTTTCGAAATTAAAATTGCTAGTTGTTCCTAGTTTATTATATGCATTCTAAAGCTCTAGAATGAACACTTTTTTATTTTTGAAATATCTATATTATTATAATCTAGCGTAAGCATAGCACCGGGTTCTTCTGTCATATCGACATAAGGTGGATGTTAAAGGTTTGTCATTCTCCTTTGACATCCATTAATTATAATTTTACTAATAGAACAGCAGATCCATTAGCTTAAATCATTTCTTAATACAATACGATATCGTGCTTTGCCCGCTTTAAGATGCTCTATTGCATCATTAACTTCCGAGAGTTTAAATTCTTCTATAACTGGTGAGATTGAATGTCGATTGCAAAAATCAAGCATTGATGCGATAGTTGCTGGGCTGCCTATAGGAGAACCGCTTATGGATTTTTCTCCTGAAATCAATGAAAACACATCTGCCTTAACCGATGGTGCAGCTCCTACTATGTGTAGCCTGCCTCCGGGCCTAAGCGTGTTAATATAGGAATTCCAATCAAGATCAACATTAGAAGTGACTAGTACCATATCAAACTTGTTTTTTGATGTTTCTAAAACTTTGGGATCATTAGTATTTAAGAAATTATGAGCTCCAAAATGCCTAGTTTCTTCCTCTTTGTTCGGATTGGTCGAAAATGCTGTAACTTCGCATCCCCATGCATTGAGAAATTTAAGAGCAAGATGTCCCAACCCACCGATACCAACCACACCTACGTGATGTATAGGTTTTATGTTATTCTGTATGATAGGATT
This sequence comes from Nitrososphaerales archaeon, assembly GCA_032155045.1. GTDB lineage: Archaea > Thermoproteota > Nitrososphaeria > Nitrososphaerales > Nitrososphaeraceae > TH1177. Next base: position 10,517 of record JALDXL010000034.1, on the reverse strand, counting down.
GAATACTGTAATTCCTCCACAAAATAATGGGCCAGCTGATTTAATATCCAAATTTTCAGGCAGTGGAAAAGCCCATACTGCTTGACATCTAACTTTATTGGCATACCCACCAAATCTACCAACAATTACATCTTCACCATTAGCACAACGATTATGGTAACCAGAAAGACATTGGTCACAAATTAAACAAGATCTAGAGCGCCAACCTATGCCTACATATTGTCCAATTTTTAAGTTTTTTACAGCATTTCCAATTGCTGATATCTTGCCAATAATTTCGTGACCGGGAACGAAGGGATATTGAGTTATACCCCAATCATTGTTCAACATACTCAAGTCACTGTAACATATACCACAATATTCAATATCAACTTCTACTTCGTCAGTCTTCAGAGACTCCGCATTATATGTAAACGATTCTAGTTTACCTCCAGCATGATGAGCTGCATATGCTTGAATATTCATGTTACTACGTTGGACATGGATGCTTAAATATTTTTGAATGCGTAAATATTCATCTTGTATTAGTATTAATTATATTAAATAAAACAATTTTATGGTAAAAATTTCAATTTAAATAATATATTTTCTACCATGAGTATTAGGAATATAATATATTATAAATAATTTATCCTATTTCTTAATAATATAATACAGTAATAAACATTTTTTAAAACAAAAATAACAAATTTTTTTTAATTACTAAAAGAAATAATAAATTAAAATTATACAATATTTATTTATTGTATTAGTTATTGAAGATAGAAGGGATTATGTTAAAAATATTTTTATCTTTGAATATATTTCTTATTTTTACTTTTATTTTTATTTGCTTTACTATTATATATAATGAAAATATTCAAGGACAAATGTCAAACCAAACAGAGTTCGAAAAACAATTGAAAATGCAAGAACAAGAATTGGATCAGCAATTAAAAGAAAATGCAGAATCATTTAACGAGACAGAAAAATTAGAAGAACTAGGTAGGTAATTTTAATTCTTTGTTATTTGATATATTGAAATTGAAATGATAGCTATTACTCCTTTTAATAATTTTGATTAGCAAATGTGTTATACAAGCGATTGCATTGTAAACATATCAAATATTTATTCGATCTCCATATATATATTATAGTTGAGTTGCAAAGGCTATTGTACTAGATTTGATAGTAAAAAAGGTGGTAAATACTCATTATACGCTCAAAATTTTAAGAGATGTACAGAATGTGATATTTACATAAAATATGATGGAAATAGGTGTCCTTGTTGTAAATATCCTTTGAGGAACAGAAGAAGATCAACAGGGAAAGTTTCAATAGATTAATTATATATAAATAAATAGAATTATAACAAGATTTATCTTTGGATCGTTTTGATTTTAATGCTTTTTGATGTATTTAAAGGAGTATTTTGGACGGGGATTAGATGTGATTATGTCAAGTACTATAATTAATTATTTGAGACTAGTACGTATCTCTAATATTTTTACTATTGTTTCAAATATCTCGTTAGGTTATTTTTTATTCACTCACACAAATAATATCGATTACCTCGATATAATCCAGCTAATTTCGATCTCAGGTTTCTTATATATCGGTGGAATGACATCAAACGATTATTTTGATATAAAAATAGATAGAAAAGAAAGGCCTTGGCGTCCTTTACCATCTGATAAAATATCTCAAAAAAATGCCTTGATGATAATCTTATTATCATTTTCATATTCTTTAATTTTTTCCTTTATTCTGGGGCCAATTACTTTTATACTTACTTTAGTTATGATCTCTCTAATTTTACTCTATAACAAATTTTTAAAAAATACCATTTTTGGAGCAGTTAACATGGGTGTTATTAGAAGTTTAAATATCATTTTAGGTGCAAGTGAAACAATTTTTGTTTCAGAGAAACAGATATTTGATATACAATTTTTAATTCCAGTTTTTGCTGAATTTTTTTATATTTCTGCTATTACAATTTTAAGTAAAAATGAGACTAAAGAATATTCATTAAATTTTTCCAACATTTTTCCTTTTATTATTATTTATTTACTTATTTTTTTTATCGCCATGTTCATTATATTCGATTTTTTAAATTTTTTATCGTTAATCCCATTGTTAATATTCTTAACTACTATCTTTTATTCTCAGATAACTTTATTAAAAAAAATCACAACTGTTCAAAAATCTATATCTTATTTGATAATGATGATAGTGTTTTTAGATTCCATATTTCTAACTAATATTTTAGGTATATATTATGGTATTGCTCTTTCAACTTTATTAGTAATTCCAATGATTTTTCTTTCTAGAAGGATCTATATGACTTGACCAGTTTTTATTAAATAATGGAGGCACTAAAAATCTATTTTTATTTTATTGACATATTATTTAAATTACTGATTAAATTTTTATAATATTTGTTATGGTAAAACATGTTATCGTTATTGATATTGTAGGTTTAGAGGAAAAACATATCAAGTCAGGATTATTACCCACTATTTCCAGATTAGCCGAAAGTGGAGAATCTTGTAAAATGAAACCTGTTTTTCCAGCAGTCACATGTCCAGTTCAAACAAGCTTGTTAACTGGAGAATATCCAAATCGACATGGAATAATATCGAATGGTTTTATGGATCGTAGTAATTATAATGTAAGTTTTTGGGAACAATATAGTAATTTAGTCCAAGTTCCTAGAATATGGGATATGATAAAAAATACAAATAATGATTTTAAAACAGCAGTTCTTTTTTGGCAAAATACGTTATATGCAAATTCAGATATTATTATAACCCCAAAACCTATTCATTTAGAAAATGAAATGAAAATGTGGTGTTATTCTAAGCCAGTAGGTTATTACGAAAAAATAAAAGAACAAATTGGGGAATTTGACCTTTCTTCATATTGGGGACCATTTGCTTCCAAACTATCTAGTGAATGGATTACAAAAGCATCTCAATTTACAATAGAAAACCATAAACCAAATTTTATGTTTACCTATATACCTCATGTTGACTATTCTGCTCAAAGGTTCGGGAAAGATAGTAATGAAGTTTCCAAAGATTTAATGTTTGCAGATTCTCTAGTAGACAATATCATTAATTCTACAAAAAAAAGTAATATATATGAAGATACTCAATTCATATTATTTTCTGAATATTCTTTTAACGATGTTAATGGCTCAATCCCAATAAATATTATATTGAGAAATAATGGTCTTCTAAACGTTAGAAATATTGGAGATAAAGAATATATAGATTTTGAGTTTAGTCAAGCATTTGCGGTAGTAGATCACCAAATAGCAAATATCTATGTAAAATCATCTAATAATCTTAAAAACATTGTGAACCTTCTAAGAGATATTGGCGATATAGATATGATATTAACAGAAAAGGAAAAACAATCATTTAAGATTGATCATGAACGATCAGGAGATATTGTAATTGTTGCTAAACGTGATAAGTGGTTTAACTATTACTGGTGGTATGACGATAGTATGGCTCCTTCTTTTACTAAAACTGTCGATATTCATAGAAAACCTGGATTTGATCCTCTGGAATTATTCATAGATTATCAAAAAAGATCTATCCCATTTAATACAAATTTGATCAAAGGATCTCATGGAAGACCGGTTGATACGTTAACCGATGAAGGTTATTCGCTATATGTATCTAATATTAGGTCTAATTTAGAAAAAGATGAATCGAATTCGGTTGATGTTATACAGATTGGAAAATACTTAATCAATATGCATTAAATAATATAGATTGATTATATTTGGTAAAATTTTCAATAACGCTTAATTCATTATCAAGGATTGGATCATTGGAGCAGATAATTAAACTTCTAGTAGAATTTGGCTTTTCTTATATAGAAATTCCTGGTGATCCTTTAAATACTTCTTTAAAAAATAAATTGGAAATTTTTAATACATATGACTTATCTGTTATAGGAGTAACAGGTTTATGGACTAAATCAAAAGGATTATCTCCAATTCTTCTAACCAATGATCAACAGATTCTTTCTTATTCAACAAATTATATTAAAGAATGCATTAAAATGTGCAATTATTTTGGGGGATCTTTTTTTAATATTTGTCTGTTATCTGATAAAGGTTTACAACTTGATTATAATCATGAAGTAATCCCCAAAAAAGATAAAAAGAAACTACTCAAAAGAATATTACCTGTCTTATCAGAACTAACCCATTACTCGAAGGAGTTTGGAGTGTGTCTTTTATTAGAACCTTTAAATAGATATTCTACACCTTTTTGTTCTAATTCAGCAGATGCATTTTTTGTTTCTTCGAATATAGATAATGATAATTTCGCTATTCTTTTAGATACTTACCATATGAATATCGAAGAAAAAAGTTTTTTCGAAAGTATAAATACGACAAAAAATTTTTTAAAACACATTCATTTTTCTGACAACAATAGGAAAATGCCAGGGTTGGGGCATATTAATTTTAATTCTATATTTAAGACACTCAAAAAAATTCAATATACTAATTATATTGGATTAGAGCCTATATTTAATGGAAACTATAATATAGAAATAAGGAGGAGTTTAAAGTATTTAAATAGAATTTCAACTAAATATGAAATCTAAATTTACCTTAAGTTTTAATTATTTTAATTCCTAATTTTAGATTCTTTGATTAATTCTTCTAACCATGTAACCAATGAGTTTAGATTATCAGTAATAAAATCGAATTTTGGATCATTTGCCAGATCTAAAATTTCAGAACTTACAAATAAAACTATTTTCATATTTTCAGTATTTTTTCTTTTTAGATCATCCGCAACTGTAAACAAAAATCTTAAAGAACTCTCTTCTGAACAACATAAAAAAACAGTTTTTATTCCCTTTTTATGAAGCCAGAATTTAGATATATATCTCTCAAGATCAATATCAAAAAAAGGATCAATATGTTGTTCAATGTTACCTATATATATTGTTTCACAATTTGATACTTCTGATGCTGTTGATATAATTTTCGAATTTAATATTTGATCTTCGTTACCTGCAATAAAAATATTATGGATATTTTTATTATATTCTATTTTTTTGTGATTTATTTCAATTAAGACCGACAAGTCAAATAGTAAATTATATAAATAAATTAGTTCTGTTTTACCTAACCTTCCTCTGTCATAAAGTCCTTTAATCGTATTGGACGATGGTATAATTATTTCTTTTAAAATTTTTAAAATTTCGGTATCTGAATAAATTATATTAAGTAAAATTTTACTTAACTCTCTTTTATTATATGCCAGTAGTGATGTGATAAATTTTTGCTGAAGGTGTAGGTAGTTTAAAGGAAATTCTATTTCTTCTATGCCAGATTCGATTGTCCATATATTAATTGAGCCAATTTTTTTTCTTTTTATTATGCCAATTACAGATAAAATATTTAGATATTTGGTAATCGTCATTCTATTAACATGAACTGCATCAGCAAGCTCTATGCTAGACATACCTTCTTCATGATTTCTTAATGTTTCAATAACCTTATTCTTTATTTCATCAATAGTATACCTTCTATACAAATTTTAAAGAATCTTATAGGAAATAGCATTTATCATTTTTTATTATATCTTATTTTTTAACATGACAAATACATAAATATAAATATAATATCATATTGGCATCGGCTAGGAAATGGTTAAAGATAAATGTATTTTAGCATATTCTGGAGGATTAGATACATCTGTTTGTATAAAATATTTGCAGCTTCTACACGATCTTGATGTTATTACTGTGACCGTTGATTGTGGCCAAAATGATGATTTTGATGATATTGAAAAACGGTCTAAAGAGGTTGGTGCTATTGAACATTATTATATCGATGCTAAAGAAGAATTCATATGTGATTATATCATTCCTTGCATCAAAGCCAATGGTTTATATGAAAATCAATACCCACTGGGAACCGCATTAGCAAGACCTCTTATTGCAAAGAAAACAGTTGATATTGCCAATAAACAAAATGCGAAAGCAATAGCACATGGTTGTACAGGAAAAGGAAATGACCAGATTAGATTTGATATTACTATACGATCACTTAATCCAGATTTAAGAATTATTGCTCCAATTAGAGACATGAATCTTACCAGAGATATAGAAATTCAATTTGCAAAAGAACATAATATCATCATACCAACCGAAGTTAAAAAATATAGTATCGATATGAATATTTGGGGACGATCAATAGAAGGAGGAGATTTAGAAAACCCTTTTGTTGAACCACCCAAAGAATGTTTCAAATTTGTTAAATTTGATAATAGTGATGTTGGTTATTTAGAAGTAGAATATGGAAAGGGTATTCCTATCTCTGCTGATGGTAAAAAAATGGAAGTCAAAGATTTGGTAAATTATATCAATTTTAAAGCGGGATCATATGGTGTAGGTATAGTTGATCATATTTAAGATATGGTTATTGGTATAAAATCTAGAGAAGTTTATGAATGTCCTGCAGCAATTGCCTTAATAAAAGCCCATCAAGACCTTGAGAAAATGGTATTAACCTCTCATGAACTCAGGTTTAAACATATTGTTGATGAACAGTGGAGTTGGATGGCATATTCTGGACTTTGGCAAGATCCATTGCTAAATGATTTGGATAAGTTTATAGATGCAACACAAAACAGAGTTACAGGAAAAGTAAAAATGCGAATGCAAAATGGTTCGATTAGGGTTGTAGGGAGAGATTCTAAATTTTCTTTATATAGGAATGACTTGGCAACGTATACTTCTGATTCTGTTTTTGATCAGCAATTAGCAAAAGGTTTTTCTGAGTTATGGGGATTACAATCAATTACAGCAAATTCTATAGCAATTAATTTAAATAAAAAAGAGAATAAAGAAGATGAGCAATAAAATGAATATAGAATGTAAAGACTGTGGAGCAGAAATCAATGTTCCAGAGGATGTAGTAGTTGGAGAAATAGTTTCCTGTCCAGATTGTGGAGGAGAATTTGAGGTAACTTCTAATTCTGAAGGTAAAATAAACGTCAAGCCAGCAGAATCAGTAGGAGAAGATTGGGGAGAATAATATTTGAGAAAATATGAAACTCTCAATAATTTATGATAAATTACGATTCGAAGAAAAAGAGTTACACGAAAAGGCTACTAACAAGGGAGTAATTACTCATTTAATAGACGCTAAACCTATTTCATTTAGCACCGATATAAATCAAAATAATCATCTCAGTAGTGATATTTTTCTTCAGAGATGTATAAGCCATTTTCGCGGTCTTTATATTACCTCTTGTCTAGAATATTTAAATCACATAGTCATAAACAAATATGATGTAAATGAAATCTGTGGTAATAAATTAAGAACTTCTCTTGTATTGGCAAAATCTAAAATTCCTTCTCCAAAAACCTATTTCGCTTTTAGCTCCGAGTCTTTTAAAGAGTTAGCAAATAAATTGGGATTTCCTTTGGTATTAAAACCTCTTGTTGGTTCTTGGGGACGAGGTGTTTTTCCTATCCGAGATGAAGAAATGCTAAATATTATCCTAGAAACTAGAGAAGAGCATGATTCAGCCTTATCTCGAATCTATTATGTCCAAGAAATGATAAAGAGACCGCCAAGAGATATTAGGTGCATTGTTGCTGGTGATCAGATTATTACTGCAGTTTATCGTTATTCTACTGCCGGTGAATGGAGGACAAATGTTGCAAGAGGAGGTCATACTGGAATCGCCCCTATCACCCATGACTTGGAAGAGATTGTAATCAAGGCAGCTACCTCAGTTGGTGGTGGTATTTTAGGTGTGGATGTAATGGAAGATGAAAAACAAGGTTTAGTAGTACACGAAATTAATAGTAACGTCGAATTTAGAGGTGCATCACAAGTATCTCAGGTAGATATTGCAAATTCTATGATAGATTATATTATATCAATTTTTAAAAAATAGATGTTTATATCATTTGTTTCAGAGAGTTTTATTCTAATGATAATAAAATTCATAAGATCCAGCATTATTCTAATCAATAGTTCAGAACAATGAAAATAGGCGTTATAGGTGCATCAGGATATGTAGGTGGAGAATTACTTAGATTATTAGTAACACATCCTAAAGTAACTGTTAGCATGGTTACTTCTAGACAGCAAGCTGGAGAGTATGTTCATAGAGTTCATCCAAGCTTAAAGGGATTTATAGACCTAAAATTTTCACCAATGGATTTAGATAAAATTGCTGATTCGTGTGATTTAATCTTTGTATCTGTTCCTCATGGGAGTGCTAATAAAATTGTTAGCGATCTCTATAAACGAGATATTAAAATAATAGATCTTTCTGCAGATTTTCGATTAAAACATCCTGAAGATTATATAAAATGGTATGGATGGGAACATCCTTTCCCAGACTTACTTTCAAAATCTGTTTATGGAGTACCTGAACTTCATAGAGAAGAAATTAAAAAAGCAAAGCTAGTATCATGTCCTGGATGTATGGCAGTAACATCTCTACTAGCACTAAAACCACTTATAGAAAATAATCTTATTGATACTAATCATATAGTGGTAGATAGTAAAATTGGTTCCTCCGGTGCAGGTGCTCAAGCAAATGCAGGAACACATCATGCAATGAGGTATGGTGTTGTTAGGCCTTACAAACCAGCAAAACATCGACACACGGGAGAAATAATTCAAGAACTTAGTTTGGTAGCCAACAAAGGTATAAAAATAAGTATGAGTCCCCATGCTGTTAATATCGTGAGGGGGATACTCACAACCAATCATACGTTTTTAAACAAACCAATAGGTGAATTAGAACTGTGGAAAATTTACAGACGTTCATACCCCAATGAACCATTTATAAGATTTATTAAAGATAAGAAGGGATTGTATAAATTTCCAGATCCAAAATTCTTGATAGGGTCTAACTTCTGTGATATTGGTTTTGATATAGATGAGGATAACGAGAGAGTTGTTGCACTATCAGCTTCTGATAATCTTATGAAAGGAGCAGCTGGTTCAGCAATTCAAAACATGAATGTCATGTTTGGATTTGATGAAATGGATGGCTTAAAACATACTCCATTAACTCCGGTATGATCGTTATTAAAATTGGTGGCAGTATCGTTGATGAATTACATTCATCAACCATTTTAGACTTGAAAACTATATTAAAAAAAGATGAAGTCGTCCTCGTTCATGGCGGTGGAAAGGATGTTACTATGGTTGGCAATAAATTAGGAAAAGAACAAAAGTTCATCGTTTCGCCAGGAGGTGTAAAAAGTAGGTACACTGACAAAGAAACTGCAGAAATATATACAATGGTGATGTCTGGAAAAATAAATAAATCCATTGTACGATTACTTTTAAATAATAAAATAAACGCAGCGGGAATATCAGGAGTAGATGGTACTACAATTGAAGCAATAAGGAAAAAAAAACTGTTAGTTGTTAACGATAAAGGCAGGAAAATGATAATTGATGGTGGATATACAGGCAAAATAAATAAGATTAATACTTTATTAATAAGAAAGATTCTAGAAGGAAATTTCGTCCCTGTGGTTTCTCCAATAGCTTTAAGCGAGGAAACAGAATTTTTAAATGTTGATGGAGATAGAGCAGCTGCATATATAGCAGGTGGATTATTCGCGGATAAAGTAATTTTCATCACGAATGTTAATGGACTAATTTTAAATAATGAACTAGTAACAAAAATGTCATATGAAAATGCAAAAGAATCATTGCCAAAAATTGGTCATGGCATGGAGAAAAAAGTGATGGCGTGTATTGAATCTTTAGATATGGGCGTAAAAGAAGCAATAATAGCTTCTGGGAATGTAAATAATCCTTTATCTTCTGCAATAGATCATATCAATTGTACTGTGATAACAAAATGACTGAAGATAATTATCTTGGCAATCTGTATCAAAGATTTCCAATTAATATTTCAAAAGGGAAAGGAGCAATAGTCTGGGATACTTCTGGAAAAGAATATATTGATTGCATGGGTGGATACGGCGTAGCTATAGTTGGTCATTGTAATGATAGAGTGGTTAATGCAATCAAAAACCAATGTGATAATCTTATCACATGTCATATGTCAGTATATAATGATACAAGGTTAAAATTTTTACAAAAAATGTCTAAAGTTTCTCCAATGGAACTCTCAAAGTTTTTCTTTAGCAATAGTGGAGCAGAGTCTATAGAATCCGCTTTAAAATTTTCGAGAAAATATACAGGAAAAAACGGTGTTATTTCCATGACCGGAGGTTATCATGGAAAAACTTTTGGAGCATTATCTGTGACCTATAATGAAAAATACCGAAAATCATTTCAACCATTGTTAGAAGGTATAAAATTCGTACCATATAATAATCCATCAAAAATAGAAGAAGCAATAGATAATTCTATAGGGACAGTGATTATCGAACCTATTCAAGGTGAGACTGGCATCATCGTTCCTCCTGATGATCTCCTTCAAAAAATAAGAGATATCTGTGACCAGAATAATTTAGTATTAATTTTTGATGAAATACAAACTGGATTAGGA